>DRLW01000250.1 GCA_011375275.1 Bacteroidota bacterium | reverse complement strand
GGCTCGTGGCAGCATCAGACAGCAAGGCGCTCTCCGACAGTCTGGTCTGCATACGTTCTGCAGGTGGTACAGATGGTGCCGGTGCAACGCCCCCACCTGCTCTCACCTGCGCAGAGCCTGCGCGGTTTTTCACCGATTTCTGGGCAGCTTCGGCCATGCTTTGCTTTGCGGCTGCCCCGGAAGACAGGCGCGGCAGGGCCTTCTTTTTTGCACGGATTGGTGCATCCGGCTGCGCTTGTGCTGCATGTTTTTCCTCGTCTTCCGCTTCCGGCACTGACAGCCGGGGTTGTCTCTTCATCTGCCCGGCGGATGGAATATCTGCAACAGTCAACATGGCCGTCTGTTCCTGAAACACTTCCCAGACGACAAAGCTGAGGATGATGACCGAAGCCATGCCAAGGGCAGGCTTCCAGACCGCAGCAACGGCGGCGAAAAAGCCTCCTCGCTTTGCAGCAGGTTGCTTTTCGGCCTGCTTTCGTTCTGCTATCTTTTCCAGGGTGGTGTCGTGCAGCATCGCGAAAAAACTATCATCCGGCATGGGTACATCGCTGGTCTCATCTGCGAGCACATGGTCGAGCTGCAGCAGAGTCTGATATTTTTTCATGCACTGCGGGCAGGAACGCAGGTGCGCATCGAGATCGCGATCGACCATCTCTGTGTCGCTGTTCGCAGCGCTCGCGGTCAAAATTTTCTTTTCTGCTTGTTCGCAGGTCATCATGCTATCGTCTCTTTTGTGCTGAAATTTTCGAGCTCAAGGCTGTGCATCATTTTTTCGCGTGCCCGCGACAGGCGAGACATCACGGTTCCGGGCTTGATACCTAGGGTCTCTGCGATTTGCTGGTAAGACAACTTCTCCTGCAAACGCAGCTCAAGAACCCGGCGCTGTTCCTCGGGCAGTTCAAGCACGGCTGCGTGCACCCGGCGCACCAGTTCGTCGTACTCGACAGCATGCGAAGCCACCTCCCCCGAGCGCATCTCATCGAGCAGTGAGGACGAGCTGTTTTCCGGTGCCAGTTTGCGCACACGATTCAGGGCCAAATTGACAGCGATGCGTTTGAGATACGGGAACACCGGTTGATTCACATCCAGGCGCTCACGGTGTTCGTAAAGCTTCACGTATGCTTCCTGAATGACATCCGCCGCCTCTTCCTGGCTGCGCACGATACGCCACACGACCGGATAGAGTTTGCGCTGCGTTTCCCGGATCAGGTCAGAAAAGGCAGCGTTATCGCCCCGTTTCAGAGCACGGATGTGCGCGATGCGGTGTTCGAGACCGGTGTTTTCGGAATTGTCTGACTGCTGGTTTTCCGGCATAAAGGTTCGTCTGCTGAGTTTTTGTTGAGTACACGCGGGCAGGAGTTTTATTCCATTTTTTCAGGAACGGCTGTCAGCGAGCTGGTCTATCTGGTTGATGAGCGACTGCGCGGCGCGGCCAAAAGTGCTGGCGCGGCCTTCGAGACGGATGACCAGTTCGAAGAGATCGCGGGCTTTGTCGTATTTCTGCATTTTCATAAAACACTGCCCGGCCTGATACAGAGCAGTCGTGCGCCAGTTCTGCTTGGTCTTGATGTTTAAATATTTGAGACGCAAAAAGCCGGCAGCAGCTTGCTCATAACGTTCATTTTTCATCAAAGACTCGGCGAGGAAATAGAGAATTTCGGCCTTGTCCTCGCCGGATGCAAAGGGCACGAGACTTTTGTACTGAGCGACGGCGAGGTCATACTGGCGCATGTCACGATAAAAACGGCCGATGCGGATTTTAAAACTCATGGCGCGTTCATCATAGGGAAACATCTGCAAGTACTTTCGCGCGGTTGCGATTGCGTACTCATAAATCCCACTGGCATCATACACATCGACGAGTTTGGCCAGGGAACGCTTGTACAGCGTATCGTAAGTCGTATCTGCCGTGGCTTTTTTCAGTGCCGAGATCGCATTATCCCACTGCCGCTGCGCCTGATAAAAATCCGCCAGAAAGAGATAGACCTCACGCAGGAAGGGATGCTGCGGCCATGTCGAAGGAATGCGCGTGAGCAGTTTCAGCGCATCGTCAAATTTATTTTGAATCAACAGAGCTTTGCCCAGACCAAACTCTGCGTAGATAGCCTGCGGCTTGTTTTTCGTTTTCTTGCGGAGATTTTTAAACGTCTTCTCTGCCTTGCGGAAATTCTTCGCGCGAATCCAGGCATCTCCGAGCTCATACTGAATATCAGCATAGAGGTCGATCCGTTTCGGGAAGCGCGTACGCAGATTTTTGATTTCATTTTCCGTCGCCTGGATGCGACCGAGGCGTAGTCCGGACTTGATCGCCAGGGCCATGGCTTCTGCAGTGGCTGCAGAGGTGTCTTGTGGCGAATAGTATTGCAGAGCAAGCTTTCTGGCCAGCGCATACTGGCCCTGCCGGAACTCAAGCCGGGCAGCAGCGAGCACGGCTGTTTTCGACTGAGGCGTCTGCGGGAACTCCGACATCAAGGTCTGATAGTAGCTGCGCGCCAGCTCTACAGCTTTGCTGTCTCCGGCCAGGCGGGCAAGGGCGAGCAGGGCATCCGGCGCCCGCCTGTCTGTGCGATGGTCACGCAGAAAAGCGAGATATTCAGCGGTAGCAGGGATTTTTTTTCCGGCGCGGGATAAAATTTCAGCGAAAAAAAAACGTTCATCAGCGCTGCCGGGACGTGGTATGCCGGGCTGAAAAAAAACGCTGCGTCGGGTGCGCAACTTCTGCATGTACTCGACCGCGCGACCGTAGTCTCCAGCCTGCCGCGCGGCGCGTGCTAACAGAAACAATGCAGAGTCTGCCACCGGGCTGTAAAAATAATCTTTCCGCAGTTTTTGCAATCGCTGCTGTGCCTGTTCCACTCTGCCCTGTTGCAGCTCCATCCGTGCGAGCAGCAGGGCAGCCTGTACCGCAGCCGGTGTAGGGGGCTTGCGCCGCGCAGCATTCTCCAGCAGACGAACGGCTGTCAGAGTATCGCCGCTGCCGAGATAGAACCGGCCACCGAGCAGATCAGCCTGGTCTGCATAGCGCCCATCATCGAGCAGAGCCAGGGTTTCGATGCGGCGGGCGAGCACAGCACGGTGCAGGCTGTCGGATGGAATGGTGCGCACGGCACGCCGCAGGCTGAAAACGTGGATGCCGGCAAAGGCTGCATCACTGGCGTGGGCAATGGAAAGGGAGTCGAGAAAGCCGGCCTGCACATCCGCTCGCTCGTGAAGGGCGATGATTCCTGATAACAGCACAGCTTTTTTGCGAAAACGCGTCTGCGCGTAGGCTGTGTTGATGTGGTGCAGAACAACCCGGGCAGAATCATACCATGTGGTTGCAGAAGGCTCACCGATAAGCCTGTTTTTTTCACCCAGGGCAAAATAAGCCTCGCCGAGCAGCATCATGACTTCCGCACGCGCTTCTGCCTCCTGCTCCGGAGCGGCGAGCAGTTTTTTCAACACAGGAATAGCTTTTTCATAGGAACGCAACATCATGTAGCGCCGGGCTTTGTCGCGACCGGCATCCCCTGCTCCGGCCTGAAGCACAGAGTCAGCGAGGCGATCAGCCAGATCAGAAAGATCGACAAGGTGGTATTTGAGAATCAACTCACGCTGCCGGACGGCATCATCGTAGAGTTCGCTGGCCGGATACAGGGATAAAAAGCGATCCCACTCCACTCGCGCCAACGGAAACTGCTGCAGTTTCTGATACCCCCGGGCCAGCTCGAACTGCGCTTTATCGACAGCAGGATGGCGGCTGTAAGTACGTGTGAAATCATCATACAGGCGGATCGCACGGGCAGGATCATCCTGGAGACGCATCGCGATGCGGGCGCGCAAAAGCAGGGCCTGAGCGCGCCACTCCGGCCGGGCGGCGTTTGCATCGACCGAATCGAGCATGGATAGCGCGGTCTCCGTACGTCCAATCTGCAGCGCACTCCAGGCTGATGCCAGCCACGCCTGAGCCCGGAGAGAATCCGGCGCCGGAGGTACTGTGCGCAGCCATTCGGTATAGTTCTGCAGCGCTGTCTCATGCCGGCCGAGCGCTGAGGCAATACGCGCTTTGAGCAACAGGGCATCAGGGGCGAGATCAGCAACAGCACTTCCCTCGAACACCCTGGCCGCTGCATCATAATCACCGGTTTCGATCAGATAGCGGCTTTTGTGCAGCAGAGCCAGCGCCGCGATGGAATCGTTTTTCGCTGCTGCCAGTTTTTCCAGCACAGCATAGGTCTGCGCCGTTTCGCCGATGGCAAAATGCAGTTCAGCAGCGAGAAACGCGGCACGGGTACTTTCCGGGCTGGTTGGAAATTTTTTGCGCACGGTTTCACAGGCCGTGAGGGCATGGCGATACTGGCCCATCTTCCGGTGCAGCTCGGCTTTGATCAGCCAGACACGGGCCGAAGCGAGGATGTCGGAAAAATCATTGAGAAAGGCATCTGCGGCCTGAAAAGCACGCTGCACTTCTCCGGTCATGAAAAAATCCTGCAGCAACTGCAAGCGGGCATCAGCGACGATATCGCGGGCATCGCCATAACGATCGATGATTTCATAGAGGAGCGAGCGGACACGTTGGTGCTCGCCCAACTGTTGCCTGAGGGCAGCAGCTCGGAGCAGGGCGCGCGGCGCGCGGACATCAGCAGGGACGAAGCGTGCGTACATCTCATAAGCGCGTGCAGCCGCAGCGATGTTCCCCTCCTGCTCAAAACACCGGGCGATGCGAAACCCGCTGTCCACAGCCTGCTCCGAATCCGGATATCGCACCTGCAGGCGCTCAAACCAGGTACGAGCCTGTGCAAACTGCCCCAGCGTCTCGTAGCCCTCGGCAATTCGCCGCAAAGCAGCAGGCACGCGTTTTTCCTGCGGATAGATTTTCAGAAAAACCTTGTACTGCTCGATGGCCAGGTCTGTGTAGCCATCCCGATAAAGACGCTCGGCATAAGCGAACTCAT
>DRLW01000249.1 GCA_011375275.1 Bacteroidota bacterium | reverse complement strand
TGTCACAGCATTTTTGTTGCGCCCTTTTTTCCTGCTTTGTTTGCCATAGGCAGGGGCAAAATCGAGGGATTCCAGCCACATGTTGCCGGCGATATCCGCTTCGAGACCAGCGAACAGGTCAGCGACAAAGGCGGGCTCGTACATGTCCGCCTGCAAATCTGCCAATTCTTTCTCCATCGCTGTCCGCTCTTTCAGCAGGCGTACTGCCTGTTGAAATGTGGGGATGACCTGCCCGGCCTTTTCCGAGAGCACGGCGATTCGCTGCTCATGCTGACGCAGGAGGGTCAGGCTGTGTGAACGCGCGGCGAAAAAATACATCAGCATGGCCACCCACATCGCCCCGTAGCCGAGAACCGCCCTGGTGCGCAGTGCTCTGGCACGCTGAAGGTGCTGCTCTTCCGCGATGAAATTCAGCCGGATCATCCGTTCTCCATATTCTGCAGTACTGTTCCGAAAGCCGGGCCAAGCCGCATCGTCTCTGCTGTCTCCAGCTCTTCCGGCGAGCGGTGAAAGTCGCCGGAAGAGAGCAGGGCGAAGGGGTCCCAAAACCGGGTGGTTATCGACAGTTCGTGTTCGAAAAGATGGCGCAAAAGATGACTGCGCGCACCACCGCCGGTGAGATAAACAGCGCCAAACTGTGCGACCGCCTCGGTGGACTGGAAATGCCGGATACAGCGCCGCACTTCGTAGATCAGCTCACCGGCAAAAGCACAAAAAGCCTCGATGAGGTCCAAATTCTGTTTCACGACTTCATCGCCCTTGCGCATCTCAGAGAAAAAAGCGACCTTGCGCTGCTCCGCTTCATGAAATGAAATACCGCTATCTGCCATCAACAGGCGCGTTATCTGCGAGCTGCCGACGTCGATGACGCGATAAAATGGCGCGTGACCTTCCGCGAGGATCAGACAACGGCTCTCATCTGCACCAACCTCTACGAGGCATTCCGGAACCTGAAGTTGCTCTTCATCGAGCAGAAGTTTAAAGGCATTGTACAATGCGACACTATCGATATCGATGCTGTCCGGCTTGAGCCCTGCGCCAAGCAGAAGGCTCAGTCTGTCTTCGAGTATCTCACTATTGATAGCGAAGGCAACAACGCGGGTTTTATCTTCCGCGCCATCCGGAACATCCAACCCGGACACGACGATACGCATCTCATCGACGTCGTCAAATGTGACCTGTGAAATCTCATCTTTGATCGTGGCTTCGAGCTCTTCTTCCGGCATGAGCGGGTTCAGCTCCATGACGCGGGTAATCGCTAAACTGGCGGGCAGTGTTACGGAAAGCCGTGCCCCGGATACTCGTTCATCGCTGGCCACTGTGCGCAGTATTTCCTGCGCTATCAACCGCTGGTCATCGTCATCACGCTCATCCAGACTTTCGATGCGATAAAACTGCGGGACCAGCTGCTTCTGCTCCTTTTTCAGGCCAACGACCTTGATGCTGGAGTGCCCAAGCTCGATTCCGACGTAGTTTTTGGCTTTTGAAAAAAACATGCGTTCATCCATGTTATGCTTCGCCAGAAAGCGGCCTGACTACCTGCCAGAGTTACGGCAAAAGCGTGAACCATTCGGTTGTCATCTCTGCTCTTTTCCCTGTTCACGCCATCCCGGCCCAGGCGCTTTGCCGAAATTTCCCCGGGATGGGTGTCGGTAGGTCCGGGGGCTTCCGGAACCTTCTTCTCACCAATCCTGCCACTTCTGCACTTTCCAGACACTCTGTTTGACCAGAGTTGCACGGATCGCCTGGCTGACTGCGCCAACAGAGCTCGTCGCGGTCAGTGTGTTGCTGGTGCTGTCAAAAACAACCGTCGCCATGCTGTCGCTGAATGACGCCGCCGCCTTCCCGATACTGTTAAGGCGCCACAGGCCTTTATGAATGCCCGCGGCAGCATAATAATATGCCCGGCTCTTGTGCGCGTGTTTCAGTGCCGAAATCCCTTCGAGATCCGCCATCCTGATGAATGCCAGGCCCAGGAGGGTGAAGACGAGGAAAAAAATCAGCACCACGCCGAGGATATATCCACGCTGGTCAGTGTGCGAGCGCACGGATTGTACAGCCAGCCTGTCAATAGTTTCTGAATGCATCATAAAGAGTATCTGCCAGAGTCCACTTGTCTTTTTTCAGAATCACAGCGGTTTGTACATAACGGCCCTGATCCGTAAACAACACTGTCTGTACATTGTCTTGCACCAGCTTCGTCGTATCCGTGCCGGCCAGCAGCACGAAACTATTGTCCTCCAGATAGAGCAGCAGCGAATCCCCGGAGGGGAAAAAGAGCTGAAGACATGCGCCTTCGCTCTGGCTGAGGGAGCCGTTTGCATAGGCAGACAGGGACGTGTATATTTTCTGCTGCCCGTACTCGCTGTCCCGGATATTCTCAGCCAGGACGCGCGTGATCAGAGAAAAATCGCGTTGCAGAGCCAACCTGCTTTGCCCCTTTTTCAGCCAGATATTCGCCTGCACCACGATCGTGGAGGCTGCCAGCAGGATCACAGCACCGATAAAAATCGTCACCATCAGCTCGACCAGGGTGACGCCACGTTCGCCTGCGCCCTTCATGGCGTTTCCGGCGTTGCTGCCACGACAAATGTTTCCGGAGCAGTCTGGTTGTTGTAGCAGGTCTGAATCCAGGCAGCGGAACGGGCAATCCGGGAAATCCTGATTTCGTCGAGAATACCAGAAAGCGGAAAATTCTTGTAGCTGGCG
The DNA here is from genome assembly GCA_011375275.1 of Bacteroidota bacterium. Classification (GTDB taxonomy): domain Bacteria; phylum Zhuqueibacterota; class Zhuqueibacteria; order Zhuqueibacterales; family Geothermadaptataceae; genus Geothermadaptatus. Next base: position 997 of record DRLW01000249.1, on the reverse strand, counting down.
GAGTAATCTTCCAGAAGCTGGGCGCCAATATTGACACCACCGGAAGTCTGCCGGACACGTGTACTGTGCGAACGGCTGGCATCCACTTCGCCGTTGAGATAGAGAACCATCTGTTGCCTGTTCCATGTGCCGGCGAGGTGATACCATGTTTCTGTATTTAGTGCTGTGTTCGAAATCAAATTATGTCCACCATGAGCTGCAGCGAGATAGAGATTAAACTTTTCCCTTGCCCAGAGCTGTAGGGAATAGGCTTCATCAGACCAGTCTTTGAGATCGCCTTTGTGAATCAAGCCTTCAAAATTCAGATTTTCCTTTTTCCACAGCCAGGCTTCCAGTGTACCCTGTGCAGTCAAATCCAGGGTCGAATCATCCGGGACGCGGATCAGATCATCGTTGGCCTGGAATGACAGAGCTTGTCCTACGGTTCCTCCACCCTGCTGAGGGGAAGTTGCGACAACTGCTGCATCATTACCATTTCCGCTCATATCTTCGAATTGCACCCCACTCCCAGCCGGGTCTTCCTCGAGATGCAACACCAGTACATAATCCTGCCAGACTGCATGTGCGCCATAGGCTTCGCCGGCTGCCGGCTGCGTAACATCGTTCTTCTTGTACCAGACCCAAAACGAGGTATTCTGCGCAGCGGCTACTTGAGGCACCCTGACCCAGATCTGTGCCGTAGCTTGTGCAGGATCATTATTTTGCTGAAAGGAGACGATCTCAGCAGCCAGCCGCTCCTGCCCATCAGCATCGGCAGAAAAACGGATATCGCCGCCGTCACCGAGTGCAGCGTAAAAGCCGTCTTTGTCGAGCATCTCAGCGGGCAGGTTGTCTTCGGTCAGTAAAACCGGAAAATCTTCCAAATCACCGGCTACCCGGGCTGCCTGAATCACCAGTTCGCACTTTCGCCCCCAGCCGCTGAAATCTCCGGTGGCCGGCTGCTCGTAGCGCATATCGCCGACCACGGTTTCCAACGTGACGCTGCGATTTCCGGCGT
>DRLW01000248.1 GCA_011375275.1 Bacteroidota bacterium | reverse complement strand
TTGTGCGGGTTGGGAAATTATCGTTTTGCAAATCCGGTCGGTGTTGAAGGTTGAAAAATGATATTTGTCCTCGGCCCAATTTTGGGGATTGTAAGTGTATAGGTGAACATACTTCGCGACATGAATGTCGTGTTACGGTCTGGCCCCCCCTGTATCGCGACATTTATGTCGCGTTGCAGTTGTCCCCGCTAAAGAATGCTGAATAAGGAAACATATCGTCCTTCGCGACATGAATGTCGCGGTACGGCCACGCGATTTGAGGGAGAGCCTGTTTTTTAGAAATGCCATCTTTACCGGTGTGAAGCGCTGTGTTTGTTTTTTTTGAACAGAGCCGCAAGGCCAGAGGCCAACCAACTTCCGGCGATGAGGATGGCTGTGCTGACCAGCAGAATGGGAACGACCGGAAGGAAACCGAGCGTCCATCCGTGTGGAATCGAACCGGAGAGTATTGCCACGAGAAGAGCTTCGCCGCAGATGATGGAGATGATACAGGCGGCTGCGCTGGTCCGGTGCCAGTACAACGCGGCAACAACCGTGGGGAAAAGCACGGCCAGGCCTGTAAAAGTGGCGGTGGCAATCTGGAATATCGATGCCGGCGGGTCCCAGGCGATGGCCAGGCCGATAACTGCCATGATTACGACGATCACCCGGCCGGCGATTACCTGGCTGGGCAAGGATGCCTTGCGGCTGAAAAAAGGTACATACAGGTCGCGCGTCAGCATGGAGCTGAGGGTGAGCAGTTGCGAGTCCATGGTTGACATAAAAGCCGCCACAGCGCCGACCATGATCAGGCCAGCCAGCCACGGCGGAGCGTGGGCGCCCAGCATCATGGGCAGAATTTGATCTGCTTCTTTGCCTTCCAGGCCGGGGAAGGGGATGTGTCCGATGATGCCGATGATCACCGGGCAGATGAACCAGATCGCTGTTACAACAGGGTAAGCGATGGCAGAGAGTTTCAGGGAAGAGCTTTTCTTCGCCATGAAAAAGCGCATGAATATCTGCGGAAACATGGGGATGCAGACGAACCAGAGCACGATATAGCTGAACCATTTCTGCGGCGTGAAAAAACCGCCCACACCCTGATGACTGAAGAGCTCGGGTTCGATTTTGCGGACAACAGAGTTGGCATGCCCGAGCCCGCCGAAGGCGCTGGTGATGATGTACACGGCAAGCAACATGAGAAAAAACATCACCATGCCCTGCATCACATCGGTCCAGACAACGCTGCGCATGCCGCCGACAAAAACATACAGCACGATAATCGCCGTGAGCAGAACAGCGCCGGGAAAGTACGGGATCAGATTTTTGGTCAGGGTAGAGAGCAGGATGCCGGCGCCGATGGGCTGGATGGCGAGATATGGCACAGTAAACACGACCATAACCAGCAGCACGGTGAGACGCAGGAGTTTGCTGTTGAGCAGATCACCGAGCATCTCCGGAGGTGTGATGTAGCCTCGTGTCTTGCCCAGCTTCCAGACCGGCCGTCCGATGCCGTAAAACGCCAGGGCGACGAACGCGGTGCCCATGGCCATCATGCCGTAATAGCTGTAGCCGATGCGATAGCCCGCACCGGCAAAACCGAGGAAAAAAAAGGCGCTGAAGTTGGTGGCGATCAGCGTGAAAAACAGCACGAACGGGCCGATGCGCCGGTCAGCGAGGAAGTAGTCGTCCGGTGTTTTGCGGTCGAGACGGTAGCTGTACAGCCCGATGATCAGAGTAACGGCGAGATAGAGAATGACGGCAATCAGTGCTGAGAACAGGCTGGTCATCCGTCCTCCGCAGCGGTGTCCGGTTCGTCGCGCCAGTAACAGGTGCTGAAAAAATACAGTGCAGCGGACAGGGCAAACTGCACCCCGGCGAAATAGAACACCCACCATGGCAGGCCCAACGGGCCAGAAGCCGGCTGGTCTGTCCAGCTCCAGAAATCCATCGACAACAGGAAGATAGCGGCAAATAACAACGCCCAATTGCGTGGACTGTTTTCGGGCTTTTTCATCGCAGTGGCCTCTGTACGATAAATAGGGTTGCGCGTAAAATGCTGGGGTAACATAGCCAACGATGGATTTGCGGGCAAGTAAAACGCTCCCAACAGAGCGTCGTCTGTGGCAAATATTGCAAATTTTTGATCACTAATTGTTTGGGAAATCCTGTTCCCGGTCTTATCTTCTAATCGCCTCGATAACGGAATTATGCTTCCAATATCTGCACTGCATCCCGGTTCAAACACCATCATCCAACAATGACAGGATCAGTATGCCCAGCGATCAGCCGCTGTCTCTTTTCATCCCTTGCCTTATCGATCAAGTCTATCCGGAAATGGGCTTCAGCATGGTGCGTGTGCTGCGCCGGCTCGGGTGCGAAGTACGCTACCGTGATGAACAGACTTGTTGCGGGCAGCCTGCTTTTAATGCCGGTCATCAAAGTGAGGCCAAAGCCGTCGCCCGGCACTTTATCGCCGTTTTTCAGGACGATGAGAAGCTCGTGTGCCCGTCGGGGTCATGCACGGCGATGGTGCGCAATTTTTATCCCGGTCTTCTCGGAGACGCAGGCCGAAAACAGGCCGGTGCGGTTTTTGAATTCAGCGAGTATCTCGCCCGTGCTGATTTGATCGGTAAAATCAAAGGCTCCTTCCCGGCCAAAATCGCCTTTCACAATTCCTGCCACAGCTATCGTGAACTTGGCATTGCGGAGGTACCCATGCAGATCATCGCGCAGATCGACGGGGTTGAGCTGTGCCAGCCCGCGGGAGATCCGGTGTGCTGCGGTTTCGGTGGGGTGTTTTCGGTTAAATTCAGTGCCATTGCCGGCGCCATGGCCGATACGCGCTTGCAGATGTTCCTCGATGCCGGTGCGGAAGTCCTCGTGTCCAACGATCCCGGCTGTATCATGCATCTGCGCCAGGAATGTGCGGATCGTGGTTTAACCATGCGCATCCTGCATCTGGCTGAGTTTCTCGATGAGGCGATGGCGGAGCATGCGGGCGACCGTCAGGTGTAGGGGCGACCGGTGGATCGCCCCTACGGGTTTCGTGCCTGTTATCATCAACAATAATTGCGTTGACAGACGGTGTAAATATTTGTCGTCGTCGTTGTGGTAGGGGTTCAAAATTTTGAACCCCTACCACGATGGTGATAATCCCATAACCCGTTTGGTGATCGTGGTTTGAAATCCGGCCATGCTGGAACCGATGGATTGGGGGGCTGGCCAGGATTTATTTTTCGAGACGTACGGCCGTGCGTCTTGACGGGTTGGGTTTTGTCCCTGGTTTAATATATAGGTGGCCGTACCGCGCGACATGAATGTCGCGTTACACCTGGCGACCGTACCACGCGACATGAATGTGGCGGTACGACATGGGCTCCCCGCCGGGTGCCCAATTTGAACATCAACCACACGATTTGAGAAAGGGCCTATTTTTGTTTCCTGTGGATCGTGCCGGTTGATCGGGTTGGGTAACGATGATGCCGGAGCAGTATGACGAGATGAATGACACTCCGGGTATCCAGTTTACTCAGCAAACCGGGCCTGCCCCGGATACCGGCGTCTGTCATTCCGGCCAGGCGAAGCGCAGTGCCGGAATCTCATCTTTTTGGCATCACGTGCCTGAGTCTGGGAGATTCCGGTCTCTTCCTTGCGGGAAAACCGGAATGACCGTTCTGGTGCAGGCATGTGCTGTGCTCTGGCGGTCTGGCTGAAAAATGCAACCGTGCTGAGTTAAATGGATAGCCAGAGAATGACACGACTATCCACACACCAAACAAACAGGAACATACGTGAAGACAAAATCGGAATTTTTGCGCAAGGCAGCGGTCAAAGCGGGTGATAAAACCCATCGTGCGAAAATACTCAAGGCAATCACCACGTACACCGGCAAGGTGGAGGGGATGAAGTCTGCGCAGTATTACGATTGGCAGCAGGCCCGGTCTTTTGCCGAACAGACGAAGAATTACGTGCTGCGCCATCTGCCCGATTTGCTGGAGCAATTCGAACGAAACATCACGACCAATGGCGCGCAGGTTCTCTGGGCAGAGGATGCGGCAGAAGCCCGTGAACACATCCGCAGGATTTTTCGCGAAAGAAAAGTGCGCAAGGTGGTGAAATCCAAATCCATGACCACCGAAGAGATCGAAGTCAACGAGCTTCTGGAAGGTGAGGGCATCGAGGTTCTCGAGAGCGATCTCGGCGAGCTGATCGTCCAGCTCGCGGGCGAGAAGCCGTACCACATCGTCACGCCGGCGATGCACAAATCCCGCCAGGACATCGCTGCGCTGTTTCATGAAAAACTGGGCGTGCCTGCCTCCTCCAGCGCCGAAGAGCTGACCATGGCGGCGCGCGGCCACCTGCGCTCAGCCTATGTTACGGCAGACGCTGGCATTACAGGTGCCAATTTTCTACTCGCTGAAGGCGCGATCGTAATGACGGAGAATGAAGGCAATGGCCGTTTGACCATGAGCTGCCCGCCTGTGCATGTTGTCATCGCGGGGATTGAAAAAATTCTGCCGGCGATGGAAAACCTCGCTCTCTTCCTGCCACTCCTGACGACCAGCGGTACCGGCCAGCAGATCACCTGCTATAATTCCGTGGTACGAGGCCCGCGGGCTGCCGGCGAGCAGGACGGACCGCAGGAAATGATCGTCATCCTGCTCGATAACGGGCGATCGGCAATGTATGCTGAGCCGGAGTTTCAGCACGCGCTGCGCTGCATCCGCTGCGGCGCCTGTCTCAATGCCTGCCCGGTCTATCGCACGGTCGGCGGGCATGCCTACGGCACGACTTACCAGGGCCCGATCGGCTCGGTGATCACGCCGCACATGCGCGGCATGGCGCAGTTCAGCCACCTGTCCTCTGCTTCGAGTTTATGCGGCGCCTGCACACAGGTATGCCCGGTGCAGATCGATCTGCATCACCTGCTGCTGAAAAACCGCGCAAAAGCGACGGAAGAGAAAAGGGGTGTCGATCTGTGGCAGGTTGGTTTCGCCGGTTGGGCCAAAGTGATGACCAGCCGAAAGAGGCTGGAAGGCGTACGCCGGCTGGCCGTTGCCGGCGAAGCGTCGCTGAGGGTTATTTTGCCGCATGCCCTGCGCAAGCGCCTGCCGGTGCCGGCGAAGAAGAGTTTCGCCCGCCAGTGGCAGGAAGGCGCTGAACATTGAAATGCACACCGAACTCAGGATGGAATGTTCGTAGCGCCCGATTTATCGTGCCCGAAAGTCGCCATTTTTCCGGATAGGGTAATATACGCATCTCCGGCATGGCTTTCTGTTCATAGCGCCGGGCAAAATCCTGCCCCTGACTTTCAACAGAAGATCACACCTTTTTTGCTGGCGGTATGAGCTTTCAGCTCATTTGCTCGTCGATTCCCGGGTCGAATTTAAAAAACGCATCGCGGCCTGCATGAGCTCGTGCCGGTGGCTGCGCTTGAGGATAGTTTCGAAGGGGAAGCCCATGATGAGCGTGGCATAGTTTCCTTTATAACCCACCGCAGCGCTGATGTTGTTCTCTGCATAGCGCAACAGCACGCGAGCGTTGCCCCCTGATGGCTCGATGCCGTCCGGGGCTTCCACCGCGTAAATCTCCGGTCCGGGCTGTGTGTTGAACAGCATCACATCTCTGGTGCTCAAAAACGCAGTGTCGCTGCTGAAAAACCGCCCGGTGCGCGCGGCGTGATTGGTGCGGTTACGGATGTGCAGCAATCGCTCTCCGAAAAGAACATCCGCATCGCCGGCATCGCGAAACTCGAACAGGTCTGTGGCGATATAGGCTCCGGAGGCGAAGAGACCTCCGCCGGCCATGAGAAAGTGAGCGATTTGCCTCTGCATGGCGCGCGGAAAAACCTGGTATGCCACATCTTTCCTGCCGGGCCGGCGCGTGCTTTTCTCCTCCCCAAAAATGATATCACACAGCTTAAAGTTCGACAGGGTCACGAGGCTGTCCATCACCGCCTCGTCGCTGATGGTAACAAAACCGTAGCCGGCAGCGCGCAGAGCCTCGCCGTGGATGGCGCTGAAGTCAAAGGTGTTGCCGGCGATGAGCGTGGTTTCGAAATCCGCATAGCTCGCGCCGTGGCCGGGGGAATCGTCATCGCTCCAGCGCGAGCCGGGCCGGAAATCGAACTGGCTGCCGGTGTAGCTGAAATCTTTGCCATACGGCACGCCCTGGTCGAGAAAATCCGCAAAGCCGGAAAAGCCTTCCAGTTTGATCACCTCCGGAGCACTTACCCGGTCGAAGGCGTTAATGATCGCTACTACCGGCTGGTTGCTGTCTGTTGCGCAAACGGACAGCTCTTCGGATGGAAAGCTCTGCCCGCCGGCGTTGACTGCGGTGACGCGAAAACTATACATCACGTTCTTTTGCGGATTTTTCAGGATGAACTCCGGGTTGCGCACCAGCGTGCCGTTGTCATAGGCGCCGCTGTCCCGGCGGATGTACACGACATAGGCGTCCGGCTCCGCGCTCGCTTCGATAGGGTCCTGCACAGGACGCCATTGTAAAAGAATATCCCCTGCGCTGGTGAAGGAAGAGCGAAAATGACTGATGGGCAGGGGTTGCACAACAGCCTGCCTGCCGTGCTGGAAAGCGAGAAATTTCAGCATGGCCTTGTACACCGCACGGGCGACATCGAACTTGAACCGTGGGTCATGAGCAAAAACCATGTCGTTGAGATTCTGGTGTGAGAGCAGCTCCAGCAGGGCAGCCGGAACGTTCGGGCGGAACGCTTCGCTATAGCGCATGTCCCAGATACCACGCCGCGTCCAGTCCGGCTTGTACAGCGCGCGCAAATCCTCAACCACTTGTGTTTGCAGGATATCGCCGAAGTCACGGCTGGCAAAGCGCGAAACGCCGTCAGGGAAAATGGTGGTGGAGTCGTGACCTGTGTGGCTGTAGATCATCAGAGTGCCGAAAACACTGTCCTGGCCGGCTATGCCGGCATCTGTGTGGAATGCGAGGGACAGATCGATTGGAATGCCCAGGCCGATTGTGCTGTCCGCTGAGCTGGAATCGCGCAGGCTGCCGGCGAGATAGTTGACCCATTCGCCTCTGGAGAGATAGTCATCGCGGTAATCATCACTGTCTCTGGTCAGGCTGTACACCAGGGAGTCCGGTGCACCGGCATACTGCAGATAGTAGCGGGCTGCCTCGAAGAATTTTGCCCTGCCGCTCGTTCTCCCTCCGCGGGCGATCACGCCCATCCCGCCTCCAAACCGCACGGCATCGGCGCTGATGTACTGTCCGGGTGCCCCACCGCTGTTGTCCAGAACCACCCTGCCGTGTGCGGGATTCATCCCTTTTTTAAATGGAAATGTGCCGAGATACACCCATGTGCCGCCACCGATCTGCTGGTTGGCGAGAAAAACAACAGAATCACCTGCGTGGTACACAGTATAGCGCGCTGCAGTCGTGTTGCTGTCAGAAGCAGCCCATGAAACATAGACTGCATAATCGCCGCTGTCCGGGATGTCGGGAATCCATTCGGCCTCAGCGCTCGTTGCCGTTCCGGCACGGACAGTGCGCGTACTTCCCAGCCGGAAAGGGTTCACGCCGTACTCGTAGGGCGGCGAGCCGATGGCAAACCCCGGGCTGCCGGCTGTCTGCCAGAGTGAGTCGCCAGGGGCGATTTCACGGTAGAGCCCTGCAGAGCTGCTGTCGTTATCGACGATGACTTCGTGTACCTGCGGGTCACGTTCGCGCGGCAACAGGACCGTGGCACCGGCATTTTCCAGCATGGGCACGAGAAAAGGCAGCACAAAAGAGCTGCTGAGCAGGTCCTCGACTGTTTGGAAAAGACGAGCCCGTTGCCACTCCCAACGATCTTTTTCTGCTTCATAGTACCAGCCGTGGCTGTGCCACAAGGCGATGTGCCGGCCCTGCAGTCCGGCCTGCGCCTGCCAGGGGCGTGAGACATGCCGCAGCAGGGGAGGGCGGGCAGCCGTTTCAGCCTTCGCCAGCCGGGATGAATCCTGTTCTGCGGCTGC
>DRLW01000247.1 GCA_011375275.1 Bacteroidota bacterium | reverse complement strand
GGATAAGGGCCAGCAAAAAGATTTTCGCCAGCGCTGGGGGAAGCTGCCGGCGCACCCTTATCCAAACACTGCGGTTCTGTGTGGTAAGGCCTGATTCTCGCATGGGCATGTATTTTTATGGTGAGGCAGGATCGGCAGCCGATCTCTCAACCGGCAGAGCCGCTGCGCAGGTTTTCATGTTCCCGGTCCGGGAAATCCCGGTATTTCACTCTTCCGAGCATTTTCTGCCAAAGAAATCCGCCGGCCACTGCCAGCGAGGCGATGCCATACTGCATGCTCCGGCGAAAGTCGATCATCGAAGCTTCGGCAAAATAGCGTACCGGCACCGGAATTTCGCCGATGCGGTAGCCCTGCTGCACAGCGGCAAAGAGAAACTGTGTATCGAACACAAAGTCATCGGAGAAGCGTTCGAAAGCGATCGTTTCCAGCACCTCACGGCGGTAGGCACGCATGCCGGTATGCCATTCGGACAGATTTTGGCCGCTGATGATATTTTCGATAAACGTCAGTATGCGGTTGGCGAAATATTTGTAGCGCGGCATTCCGCCCTGCAGTGCTTCCCGCCGCGTACGGATACGGGTGCCGAGCATGAGGTCGAAATATCCACGATCGATAAACTCGACCAGATAGCGCACCATGGCAGGATCATACTGGAAATCCGGGTGTACCATAATGACGATATCAGCGCCGTGTTCGAGGGCCAGCTTGTAGCACGTCTTCTGATTCCCGCCATAGCCGCGATTGCGTTCGTGGCGGTGCACGATCAGTCCGAGCTTCTGCGCGAGTTCATAGGTGCCATCCGTACTGCCGTCATCGACGAGGATCATCGCATCGACACACTCCTTCGGGATGGCGGCAATGGTTTTGCTCAGGGTTTTTTCCGCAAAATAGGCCGGAAACACGATGATGACTTTGCTCGATCTCTTCATCAGCTCAGAACCAGATTTTAAACAACTGCGGGAAATAGACGAAGACACCAAAACGCAGGAGACGGCCGGCGAGGCCGACAAAAGCGAAACGCAGGAGACTAAACTCCAGCACGCCGACAAGAAAGCTGATGACATAAAAAGGCGGGAAACCCGTGGAAGCGCTGATAAAGACAAACAGGTCACTCCTGCCGCGCCAGCGCTCAAATTTTTCGCGCGTCTGCTCTATTTTATCCTTGTACTTGCCTGCCGGTATTTTACGGCCCGAACGGCCGGCGAGAAAAACCAGAATTTTTGCGGCCATCTGTCCGAGGGCAGAGAGGATGATCAGCGGGATGGCGACATGCAGCGGCGAGATCGCCGAAACAGCTACCAGCCAGGCTTCCGCATTGAAAATCGGGATAAATCCGCTCAGAAAGCAGAAGATAAACGTCCCGGCATACAGGCCAAAACCGGCGATAAAATCGTTGAATTCGATCATGGCACCGGCACCCCGCAGCGCTGCAGGATACGTATGACAGCGATCAGCGGCAATCCGGTAATCGCTGTCCAGTCACGGCAGTTGATTTCTGAAAACAGCGAGATACCCAGGCTCTCCAGCTTGTAGGCACCAGCGCAATCCAGGGGCTGATCCTGCTCACAGTAGCGCAGCAATGCGGCATCATCCAGGCCGGCGTACATGGTCAAAACCGCATTTTCGGTGTGATCATACTCCTGCTCCGAGCTGGTATCGATGATGTGCAGAGCGGTGTACAGCGTGTGCGTTTTGCCGCGCAGTTTCTTCAGTTGTGCCACCGCGTTCTCCAGCGTGCCCGGTTTGCGCAGAATTGCGCCCTCGTGCACAGCGATCTGATCAGAACCGATGACCACGGCGTTGCGCCTGCCGCGGGCGACGCTGCGACACTTGTCCGCCGCCTGCCGCCGGACGTACTCATAGGGGTTCTCGTCACCATCCGGCTTTTCATCGCAATCCGGAGCGACCGTCTCAAAGGGTATCTTCAGGCGTTGCAGTAGTTCGTTGCGATACGGAGATGTCGAAGCGAGTATGATCGTTTTTCCGGACACGTTTTCATCCTGTTTTTTGTTTTTTCAGCGCCGCGGCCATGCCACTGACCAGCGCCTTTACCAGTTCAAAATTCCCCCTGAACAGTTCCCGCACGAGAAAAAACACACTGCCCGCAGCGATAAACAGCGGGATCGTCAGCCAGTGATACCACCGGCTGTAGCGGCGGAAAAAAGTCAGCGTGTTGATGATCTTGAGCCGTGTTTTCATCGCGGTCATGCCACCACCGCTGAAGGCAGAGACCTTATGCCAGACCTTGCCGGCAGGCACAAACACCGTACGAAACCCCGCGCGCTGTATGCGCAGGGACAGATCAGCGTCTTCCACATAGGCCGGATGATAAACAGGATCAAAAAGCCCTACCTGCCGCAAGACCGTTGCCCGAACCATAAAAGCACACCCGGTGATATAGTCCGTATCGACAATCCTGTCGTACTGCCCGTGATCCTTTCGGCGCAGCCCGCGGTGTGATATGAGACCAGCGAAAAATGAAATTTTGCCGCCAGCATACCACAGCACATCCGGACGATCGTAGTAATAAATTTTCGGGCAAAGAGCGCCGATGGTCTCATCCGTTGCCGCTGCTGCGAGCAGCTCGTCGATCAATGTAGTGGAAACCGTGATGTCATTATTCAGCAACAGAATCCAATCAGCACCCTGGTCAAGGGCATATCGCATCCCGACATTGTTGCCGCCGCCAAAGCCGAGATTTTCTCCTGTATCGATCAGCGTCACCCCGGGGAAGCGACTGCGCACAGCCTCCTGGCTGCCGTCTGTTGAACCATTATCGACCACAACGACGCGAAAATCAGAGTACGCGATCGACAAGACCGAGGCCAGAGTTTCCAGCAGATCATCGCGGCCGTTGAGGTTAAGGATGATGCAGAAAACCAGGGGGCTTGTGCTTTTTTCTTTCGTCATGAACTCACTGGAATTTTTGGCAATGACCATCTCCCATCTCGTCATCCCGCTCCTGCATCACCGCCACCCAACCCGGTCAACCGGTACATCCTGAGTGAAATGGATAACCAGAGCAGACGTCCTGTGGCCGCCTTGCTGTGTGTGAAAAACGGTTTCCATTTTACGAATTATTTCAGGTGAAGGCAATCGCTTTTCAAACACAGGGGAGAGACCGGGCTGCACAGCCCCTGTTTCAGGAGCATTGTTGCGGATGAGCACCACGCTGTTATTTCCGGCTGATCGCCCTCTGTGCAGTGATTTTTTCTTTGAAACGGTCTGTTTCAAACAGTCTTCTTTGCATTTCCTGCACAATTGTGTTACATTCCCGTCTGTTTTTCCATACCAGCCTGTCTGCAAAGCCAACAGGATAAAACGCCAGAACCAATTCAGGATCGACCCTCATGGCCAGGAAAAAGAAGTCTTCCGGCGCAAAAGCCGCAAAACCCGCCCAGCAACAGTCCGTCCAGGAGCTCATCGCAGCGCACCCGCATGCCGCGGCCCTGGGAATCTATACTTTTTTCACGGTGATCTTTTTTTATGACGTCCTGTTCGGTGGCAAAATCTTTATCTCCGGCGATCAGCGACTCCCTGCTGCCATCGGCCACGTTCTGAAAAGCGTCTTCGCAAACGAGGGCATCTATCCGCAGTGGACGCCGCATATCTTTGCCGGCATGCCCAGCTTTGCCGGGCTGTTGTACATGCCCTACACCTATCTGCCCTATCTGCCCCTCGATCTGATCAACAAAATCATCGAGCTGCCGCCACTGCTCTGGCACATCATCCATTATCCCTTTGCCGGGTTCGGCGTCTATCTCGTGCTGCGGGATCAGAAGGTCGATTTCATCCCCGCTCTGTTAGCCGGCTTTGCCTTTATGTTCACGCCCTACCTGATCGTGATGGAAACAGCAGGCCATGGTTCACAGATGATGGCAACCGCGCTGTTACCGCTTGTTTTCTGGGCTGTCAATCGTCTTTTTGACCGCGGCGGCCTGCTGTACTTCGGCCTTGCTGGTCTGCTGGTCGGTATCCAGTTTCAACGCGCGCACATACAGATCATCTACTATACCTGGATGCTGCTCGGCACCTGGATCATCTGGCTCGTCGTCAGTCATGTGAAAAACAAAGAACACGCACAGCTCCTGCCTCTGCTCGGCAAAGTGGTTTTTCTGCTCGTCGCCGGTCTGAGCATGTCTGCCATGCAACTTCTGCCCATCTATGAATATGGTCACTATTCGATCCGCGGCATGCCTTCGGTTCTGGCCGCAGATGCCGGCGACACCGGCGTGGGCTTCGACTATGCAACCCAGTGGTCGTTCCCACCGCAGGAAATACTGACGTTCATCATCCCATCCTTTTACGGCTACGGTTACGGTTTTCGCGGTTTCCCGAACTACTGGGGCGAGATGCCGTTTACAGAACACACCAACTACATGGGTATCCTGATTTTTGCGCTGGCGCTGGTCGCACTGATCCGCGTGCGCAAACCGCTGGTGCGCTATCTCGGCGTGGTCATCGTCCTGGCTCTTCTGGTTTCCTTCGGAAAATACACCCCTTTTTACCGGCTGCTGTATGACATCCTGCCCTTTTTCAACAAATTCCGGGTGCCGGTGATGATCCTTGTGCTGGTTCAGTTCAGCTTTGCGGTGCTGGCTGGTTTTGGTTTGCACTGGCTGGTAGAGAAAATCCGCGACCACTCAGACAAAACCGCGGCGGAAACGCTGATTAAAAAATTGTTCATCGCTGCCGGAGCTGTGCTCGCCCTGGCGCTCATCGCGACGGCACTGAAAGATTCGTTGTTCAGCTTTATGCAGGGCATTTACCCGGCAGACCCCCGACTGCCAAAAGAATTTGCCTTCCAGGTGAACCGGGTACGGTTCGACACGTTCTTTGCCGACTACTGGCTGGTCAGCCTGTGGCTGGCCGCAGGTATCGGCCTCACGGCCCTTGCCCTGAAACGCTCGCTCAAACCAGCGACTTTCGCGGTACTGATCTTCATCATCACCCTTGTCGATCTCTGGTCCGTGGATTACGATTTCAATAAGCCGAGCCCGGCACAGCTCCACGAGGAGTTTCTCAAGCCGGACGGCGTTACCGAATTTCTCAAAAAAGACCAGGACCTGTTTCGCATTTTCCCAGTCGAGCGCCTGTTCAACGAAGTGCGCTGGGCCGCTCAGGATATCCAGTCCATCGGCGGCTATCATCCGGCAAAGCCGCGTGCCTATCAGGACATTCTCGACGCCAGCCGGATCGAACGCGAGTATCTGCTGAAATACACCGACCCGAAGACCACGGCAGAGAGGCGCAGAGCCGATCAAAAACTCCTGAATTTTCTCAACGTGAAATATGTGATCACCCCGCACTCCATCCCTGAGCCGGCTCTGCAGGGGCGTGCCCAGGGGAAACTCGCCGTCGGAGGCGGAGCGATCGATATCATCGTTTACGAGAATACAGAGGTCTTGCCCAGGGCGCTGATGATCGGTAACTATGAGGTCATCGAGAATGCCCGTGATGCTGTGTTGCGCTTTGTGTCAGCAGGATTCGACCCGGCGCAGTCGGTCATTCTCAAAAAGCAGCCACAGATACAGCCGGTTCCTGACAGCACAGCAAGTGCCACAATCGAAAAGTATAGCCTGCAGGAAATTCGCATCAAAACCCGGGCACAGCAGCCACAACTGCTCGTTCTTTCGGACACCCATTATCCCCCGGCCTGGCATGTCCGCGTCGATGGCCGGGAGCAGGAGGTGCTCACAGCCAACCATGCGTTCCGTGCCGTCGCCTTGCCTGCCGGAGAACACGAGGTCGTTTTTTACTACCATTCCACCGCATTTACCACCGGTGTCTGGCTGACGATAATCAGTTCTCTGCTGATTTTCGCTCTGCTTTTTTACGGCTACCGCTACGGGCCGAACGGCAGGAGAATTTAATTGCAAAACAGGCCGATAATATTATATTGTAGCAGCTTTCCAGGCAGAAGATGAAACCCGGTTTATTCACACCGCTGCGCTTCGCGCCGGAACAATCGGGATATCATAGATCAAGATAACCATAGAGGTGTGATCCCCTGGTAAAAGGACGTACCTTTTCGAGACGGGGCTGGAGTCAGAATGATGAAACTTGCAGATATACTTTCGGAAAAAACCATCAAAGTGCCCCTCGAAAACCGTGAGAAGAGCCGGGTGATCGAAGAACTCGTCGATTTGCTGGACAAAGCCGGCAGCATCACCAACCGTGATGCCGTGCTCAAAGCCATCCTCGACCGCGAGGCCGTGATGAGTACCGGCGTCGGAGAAGGCGTGGCCATTCCACATGGCAAAAGCGATGCTGCTCCGGTGATCGTCGCCGCACTGGGAATCAGCGCCGAGCCCATCGATTTCGATTCGATCGACAAGGAACCCGTGCGCCTCATCTGGCTTCTCGTCGGGCCTCCGGGGCAAACCGGCCCGCATCTCAAAGCGCTGAGCCGTATTTCGCGCCTGATGCACATGGGTGAGCTCAAGGAAAAGCTGCTGAAGGCCACATCCGCAGAGGAGGTGCTCGAAGAAGTGGGACGGGAAGAGGAGAGGAATTTCGAGGCCTGAGGCCACGAGCATGTCACCTGCATTTCCTGCTCTCTCCACCGCGCTATCTCTGCAGCGCAGCGTGTGAAGCCAGCCGCTTCCCCCACACGGACTATCCCTCGTCTTTCCAGGTTATCATCGCACTGCCAACAGGCCGGGACAACAGAGAGCCCGGGAACTAATTTCAGTCAGAACAGAACATCATGCAAAAAATTCAGAAAATAAAAGGCACACAGGATATTCTGCCGCCAGAGTCAGAAAAGTGGCAATTCGTGGAAAATACGATCCGCGACATCATGCACCGCTACGGCTACCACGAAATCCGCACCCCGATTTTTGAGGAAACCGCCCTGTTCGCCCGTGGTATCGGCCAGCTCACGGATATCGTCTCCAAGGAGATGTACACCTTTGAAGACCGCGGTAAAAAATCCCTCACCCTGAAGCCCGAGGGCACGGCTCCGGTAATGCGGGCGGTCATCGAGCACTCCCTGACCGTAGCCCGGCCAGTGAACAAGCTGTACTACATTTCGCCCTTTTTCCGCCAGGAAAATCCCCAGTCCGGCCGCTTTCGCCAGTTCCACCAGTTTGGCGCTGAAATTATCGGTTCGCCGATGCCTGAGGCAGATGTGGAGACCATATTGCTCGGCCTGGATATCTATCGTGCGCTGGGGCTGTCCTCCTTTGTGCTCAAAATCAACAGCGTCGGTGATGCCGAAAGCAGGGTGAACTATAAAAACGTGCTCAAAGAATGGCTCAAGCCACACTTCGATGCGCTGTGCCGGACATGCCAGGAGCGCTACGAGCAGAATCCGCTGCGGATTCTCGACTGCAAGGAAACTGAGTGTCGCAGAATAACCGCCGGCGCGCCGAAAATGATCGACAACCTGACCCCGGCCGCGGAGGAGCATTTCCGTGCCGTGCTGCGCATGCTGGAAGAAAACGACGTTGCTTTTGAAATCGACCACCGCCTGGTGCGCGGTCTGGATTACTATACCTACACAGCCTATGAATTTATCGGCAGCAGCCTTGGAGCGCAAAACGCTCTGGGCGGAGGCGGCCGCTATGATCTGCTCGCGCAGGAACTCGGTGGCAAGCCAACGCCTTCGGTTGGCTTTGCGGCAGGGATCGAACGCCTGCTCATGGCCCTCGAGGCTGAAAACCTGCTTCCCGAAACAGCGCTGCGGCCGGATATGTACATCGCAACGCCCGGCGCTGAGGGCCGCATGCAGGCCTACAAGCTGGCGCAGGAACTGCGCGCGCAAGGCATCCGCGTGGAGACCGACCTGCTCGGCCGCAGCCTGAAGGCTCAGATGCGCGAGGCCAACCGCAACGGCGCACGGCTGGTGGCCATCGCCGGTGAATCCGAGCTGCAGGCTGGCAAAGTCGTGCTCAAAAATCTCGAGAACGGCGAGCAGCAGGACGTGCCTCTGGCGCAGCTCGGCGAGATCGTGCGCAAGATGCTGGCCCCGATTGATTCCCAGACCGCTACTGTTCGCGCGGAAAACCGGGATTCCTGAAGATGCTATTCCGCGATGTATCTCAGAGCATGAAAAACTTCGATCACAGCATAAGACAGCACGCAAAAATTTTCACCAGCCTTCCCGAGGGAGTGTGACAATGAGCGCAGCAGACAAACTCATCCCATTATCCCGCTCTACTTCGGGATAGCAGAATTCTTTCTGCTTTCAGCAGGTTTCAGTGGTATATTCGAAAAAAGAGCAGCTCCGGGCTTGCAGAGTTTTTTCTTCATTTGCTATCCGGGCAGCGGCAGGAAACCCAGCACAACTTGATGAAAATTATATGATTTAGAGCTAACCTGAGCGACTTATTATTTGGGACGAAAAGCAGCAGACAAAGCTGTTTGAATGGATTGAGACATTCACTTTTCAGTATCTGCTGCCAGATTGTCATGACCATTTTTTTATCTATATTTGGCCGCATCGTGTCTGGTTATCCCGCCCTCTCAGCTATGGGCTGAAGCCGGGTTGCACCACGAAGGCCCCGAAGCGCACGAAGAATGCTGAAGTATCGTAAAAATCAGAACCAGCAGCTCCTTACATTTCACCTTGTTTTTCTTCGCGTCCTTTGTGAACTTCGTGGTTCACCAAAATGCACAGATGATATTCTAACTCAGGAGCCAGAACGTTTCCATCGTTTCTGACATGAGAATGGAAAACCATCAGAATTATCCCGTTCGTTCGCAGGTTGTCGTGGATAATTTTTTCTCAATCTGTCCGCATCGTGTCATAACCTTTTGGGTTGCACTGCAATTATGATATTTGCGGGCGCGCATCTGAAACAAAAACAATATATTGCCACATTTTTTTATTTTGGGACGAATCACTCAGATTAGGTTAGATATTTTTTAATGATAAATGATTTTTCGAATTTCATGAATTCTTCAACCTAAAACAACGTTTCCAGCCAAGAACTTCAGGGAAGACATGCTGTCACGGAACGACATCAAAACTCTTGCCCGGTTGCATCAGAAAAAATACCGCCGTCTGGAGCAAAAAATGCTCGTCGAAGGTGCACGGCTTACGTTTGAAGCGCTGCAGTCCGACTGGACGATCACAAGGGTTCTGCACACCCATGCATTCCGCTCCACTCCACAAGCCGAAAAAATATTCGAGCTGGCAAAGAAGCGATCCATTCCGACTATCGAGACGACACAGATTGAGTTCAAAAAAATTTCGGATACGGTCAATTCTCAGGGGGTTATCGCTGAGGTGGAGATGAAAAACTGGGGGGATAATCCACTGCACTGCCTGCGGGAAAATCACAAATGCCTGATGGTCGCCATTGAAAAGCTGCAGGACCCGGGCAACCTGGGCACGATCATGCGTACCGCTGAATGGTTGGGTGCAGATGCGCTCATTCTGGGGCCGGATACGGTTTCATGGAGCAACATGAAAGCTTTGCGCGCTTCCATGGGCGCGGTTTTTCATCTGCCGATTTTTGAGGTCGATGATTTCGTCGGAACTCTGGAGCTGGCCAAGCGCTATGGAGCAACCATCTACGCAGCCGATCAGCGTGGTGATTTTCCCTACACCACCCTGCGCTATCCGGCAAAAAAAATACTGCTTCTCGGCGGAGAGGTGAAAGGCATCTCAGAACAGGCGCTCGCCCTCTCCGACCTGAACATCGTCATCCCGGCGCGCGGCAAGGGCGAATCTCTCAATGTTGCCATCGCAGCAGCCATTTTGATGGCAGAGATGTCGCGCTGACCGCCTCGGGCAACCTGATAACACATCCGGGTATCCCCTGCACTCAGCATGGCTGCACCTTTTCAACCAGCCTGCATGAGCGCCAAAACAATAAAAGAGCGCTGTCAACCGGAGAAGTCCCCGGCGTCTCGCTGCGCCCCCGGACGGAATAGCGCATATAAAAGCAGTTGGCCGGAGACAACGACTGAATTGCTACAATCACTTCATCGAAGAAAATTTTTTAGTTATCCCGACTTCCGTGCGCAGAGCGCTCACTTGTGAACAAATCGGGATAAACACTCCATGAACGAATCCCCCGACAAAAACAATATTCCTGCGCTGCAGGAAGCCGCCTCGATCCTCGCCCTGACCTTCGTTGCCATGCTCGGCACAGCCCTGCTGCTGGGGACCTTCACCAACGACATGCTGTCCCGGCCGTTTATCGTCATCATCGAGCTCGTCATCGTGCTGCCGGCGTTGTATCATGCGCACAAAAACAACTACGATATTGCTGCCACGTTCCGCCTCAGGGCCATCAACCGGGACACCCTGCTGGCCAGCATCCTCATCGGCGTGTCGCTCACTATCGCCGGCGAAGAGATCGGCCGCTTGATGGAGCTGATCCTGCCGGTTCCTGAAGAATACCGCGAAATGTACACATCGCAATTCCAGGCCAACAGCGCTGCCGACTGGTTTTTTCTGATCCTCGGTGTGGTCATCGTCGCCGGCATTGCCGAGGAGATGGTCTTCCGCGGTTTTTTTCAGCGCAGTGCAGAGGCCCATCTCGATGTCACCCGTGGCGTACTGCTCACCGCCTTCGTCTTTTCCCTCCTGCACATGAGTACATATTCCATCGTGCAGATCGTCCTGCTCGGCATGTTTCTCGGCGTTATGGCCTGGCGCAGCCAATCGGTCATCCCGGCTATCATCGCCCACGCCATCAACAATGGCGTTTCTCTCATCCTGATCAACATGGAACCGGAAAACATGCTGGCCCTCGAGTGGCATGGACACCTCAACCCGTTGCTGGTGCTGCTCAGCGTGGCCGGGCTGGTTACGGGATTTTCCTGGCTGTACCGTGCGACAGAACCAGACACGGCAACACGACATCCAGACTGATTTTCCTGCTTTACCTGCCGGTGGCAGTCATGTAATCGACAGCCATGCGCGCCAACGCCCGCACACCGAGCACGAGACCGCTTTCGTCGATATAGAAATCCGGCGTGTGATGCGGCGCTGCCTGCTCCGGCGACATGTCCGGCGGCATGCCACCGAGGAAGAAGAAAACTCCCGGCACCTTTTTCTGATAAAATGAAAAGTCCTCCGCACCGGTGATCGCCGGAATCAGATGCACATTGTCCGCACCGGCAACAGCCTGCAGAGTGGGCAGCATGCGGCCGGTCAAATCCGGATCGTTGTGCGTTACCGGGTAGCCCTTGCGAATTACGACTTCTGCTTCGGCACCAGCGCTCTCGGCTATTTTCGTCGCTGTCAGACGAATCTTTTCATGGATTTTATCCTGCATCGCGGTCTGCAATGTGCGAATCGTGCCCACGAGTTCAACCTCTTCGGGGATGATATTGCTGCGCACGCCGCCCTGAATTTTACCCACAGTGATGACAGCGGCATCCTGCGTCAGCTCGGTTTGCCGGCTGATGATGGTCTGCAGGCCGGTGATGATCTGCGCAGCAGTGACGATGGGATCGACACCCTGCCACGGAGTCGATCCGTGCGTTTGTTTGCCCTTTACCGTGATTGTGAATACATCCGAGGCAGCGAGAAAACCGCCCGGGCGATACGCGATATGTCCGGCCGGCAACTTCGACATGATGTGCAGGCCAAAAATCGCATCTACTTTCGGGTTCTCCAGCACACCTTCCTCAACCATCAGCCTGGCGCCGCCGCGCTCGCCTGCCGGAGCGCCCTCCTCAGCCGGCTGAAAGATGAACTTGATGCTGCCCGGCAGCTCTGCACGCAAGCCGGACATGAGCTCGGCAACGCCCATCAATATAGCCACGTGCGTGTCATGGCCGCAGGCATGCATGACGCCGACTTCCTGGCCGTTATACTCGGCCCGGACTTTGGAAGCAAAGGGGACAGGCGTTCTTTCGGTGACCGGCAGAGCATCCATATCCGCGCGCAGAGCAACGACCGGCCCCGGCTTGCCTCCGCGCAGCAATCCGACCACCCCTGTATGCGCCACCCCGGTTTTAACCTCAAGCCCCAGTTGCTTCAAATGCGCGGCGATCATCTCCGCTGTCTTGAACTCCCGGTTCGACAACTCAGGATTGGCGTGCAGGTGTCGCCGCCATTCGATGATCTTCTTTTCCAATTGGCCTGCCTGCGTATCGATAGCTTTGTTCAACTCTCCATCAGCAGCATACAGGATGCTGAACAGGCTCATGCACACACTCAGCGCAAGTACGGTTTTTTTCATGGCTATTTCTCCAAAACAATATTGATGGGCCAGCACAGTGCCAGGCCCGACTGCTTCTGCATGGTTTACTATTCACTTATCGGGATGTATAGAGCAACTTTTCCGGCTTCGAACAGTGTAGTGCGAATCCCGGCGAAAACACAATACCCGTTTAGACGGATAAAGCCGCTGCGCGTTCATTTTTGCCGCGCCATTCCCGCATCGATATCCAGGCCCGGTGTGACCGGCAAGGCTCAGCACGTACCTGCTCAAAAACCGTCAATCCGGTTTCCCCACAGCTGAAGCCGGGGAATCTCTCCGGCTCAGGCACGTGCCGGAAAAGATGAGATCCCGGCACTGTGCTGCGCCTGGCCGGAATGGCAGATGCCGGTATCTGGGCAGGGCCCCGTTAGCTGAGTTTACTGCATACCCCGCATTGCGACAAGGTATCTTAATATTATTATTAACAATAAATTATACCAACACGGTCTCCGGCACTTTTTTTCTGGAACCGCTGTTTTTCATCATTCTTTTTATTCCGCACTCGCTCCGGCATGTGCCTACTTTAGGGCATAGCTATTTCACAATCAACTCATGGGCACACATCAATGAACCGAATCATCATTCTGAACGAAGAGCTGGAATCCCAGATGCATTTATACCTGGTTCTGTGCGAGCAGTACCGGGTGGAGATCGCCGAGGATGAAGCGACACTGATGAGAATGATTCGTCGGAAAAAGCCCAGGCTGGTTTTGCTCGATGCCGCCTACAGCGGATTCAACAACAACGGCAAATCTGTTTTTCGCAGCATCGAAAAAATCAAGAGGAAGTATGAACAGCTGAAAATCATCACGATTTTCGATCGGGAAGAGCCCTCATTGATCTCCCGTGCAGAAAAAAGCGGTAGTGATGGCGTGTTGTTGCGCCCTCTCGAGGAGTGTGATGTTCTCGAACGCGTAGCCACCCAACTGAACATGCCCAAAGCTGTGTGTACCTGATAGTCACCTGGCCAGAGCAAGGAATGCTCATACCAACATTCTCATACCAACAGGGTTTCAGTACGCCCGCAGAACTGCGAAAAGCCATCCGCACTTAACGGATGGCTTTTTTATTTCCCGGACACGTGCTGACTCGGGAGAGTTTCTCTTGCTTTTCAGGAAGGTTTTTCTAACTTGGTGTCTTGACAAAGCCAAACGGCAGCGTTTTATAACCTACTGTAAACATAGAAATTAATTCAACTAACATCCGGGTATCCAGTTAACTCAGCAAACCGGGCTCGGCTCAGCCCCCGGCATGTGTCATTCCGGCCAAGCGAAGCGCCGTGCCGGAATCTCATCTTTTCTGGCACGTGCCTGAGTCTGGGAGATTCCGGTCTTCCCCTGTGGGGAAACCGGAATGACAGCTTTGGTGTAGGCACATGCTGTGGTCTGACGGGTTGGTTGAAAAAATGCAACATTGCTGAGTAAAATGGATAGCCAGACAACTAACATCCGGGTATCCAGCTCTCTCGGCAAACCGGGCCAGGCGAAGCGCAGTGCCGGGATCTCATCTTTTCGCCCACGTGCCTGAGTCCGGGAGATTCCGTTCTTTCCCCGCGGGGAAACCGGAATGAGCGTTCTGGTGCGGGCACGTACAGTTGTCAGACAGACTAATTGACAAAATGTAACCGCGCTGAGTAAAATGGATAACCAGACCACACCGGGTTGCTGAGATGACCAAAACAACGATGAAGGACAGATGACCGTACCTGAATTTTGCCCTGCATGCGAAAAAAAGCTCCCTGCTCTCGACGGTTCGAACTTTTGCCCTTATTGCGGCTACATGCTCACACCTGCCCCTCAGGCAGAGCAGCAGCCCGAGGCGGATGGCCCCCGGCACGAACCTGCTGCGCCAACTCCCCCGGATGAACCGGAACCATCGGAAGAAAATTCTCCCGGCGTTCCATGGGAAGATCGCCCGGAGCTCACCATTCTGGAAAGATTGACCCAGACCTGGTCCGGCGTCCTGCTGAATCCGGTGCGATTTTACCAGCACATGACGAGAAAGGATACCATCTGGCCGGCGCTGCTCTATGGCTTTATTTTCAGGATGGGCGGCTGGATTTTTTCTGCCTTCTGGGCCCGTTCCCAGTTTGAGGAAATGCCCGAAGACTATGACCAGCTACCGGAAATCTTTCAGCAACTGTACCGCTATCTCGCTGAAAATCCGGATGCCATCGACCCGACGAAGCAGATCGTTCTCGCCCCGCTTTTCATCGTTTTTTTGATGCTGATCATCCCTGCGCTTTTCCAGGTTTCACTGATGATGTTTGGCTGGGCAAAGGAAAATTTTTCCACCACGTTTCGCATCACAGCCTACGCCGACAGCGCGGCGATCTTCCAGGCCATTCCGGTCATCGGCGGTATGGTGCACATGTTCTGGTGGTTCGCGGTCAGCGCCATCGGCCTGCGGGAAAAACACAGCATCTCCACAGCCCAGGCTATTTTGGCCATGCTGCTGCCGTTGCTTGCCTGCTGTGGCGTGCTGCTCGCTTTTCTGTCCTTCATCATCATCGCAGCAGTGTGATCATGCATGTTCTCCGCCACGAACCTGTCGCACGCCTTCAGTTTCATCCGGGTTTCGTCGCCGCGTGCATTCTGGCGGGCGGGTCTGTACTGCTGTACAGCATGCCGCACCTGCTCTCTTTCCCCTGCGTCATCAAAACTCTCAGCGGTTTTTCCTGTCCCTCATGCGGCAGCAGCAGAGCGATCTCTGCTGTGCTCCGGGCTGATATAGCTGCTGCCATAGCCTATAACCCTCTTTTCGTGCTCGCGCTCAGCGTTGCAGCCATCATGAGCCTGGCGGCCGGCTATCAACTGATCAGCGGGCGACGGCTGCGCATCATGCTGTCGCCGACGGCACAAAAGGCGCTACGCGCTCTGCTGCTCACGCTCCTGCTCGGGCAACTGGTCTGGCGTTTGTTCAGCCCGATTTGAATCCATCGCTCCATTGCTGCCCTCCCCGCAGGCTGAGCTGGCGTACCTGCCATCAACCAAAAACCAGACGGCACACGAAAACAGCGGCGATAATCCCTGCTGCGTCAGCAATCAGGCCGGCAGGCACGGCGTGGCGCGTCTTTTTGATGTTGACCGCGCCAAAATAAACCGCGAGCACATAGAACGTCGTCTCGGTGCTGCCATAGATCGTTGAAGCGAGCATACCGATAAAACTGTCCGGGCCGTGGGTATTCAACAGTTCGGTGACCAGCCCGAGGGTTCCGCTGCCGGACAATGGGCGCATCAGAGCTGCCGGCAGGACTTCAGCCGGCATGCCGATAAGATTCGTGAGCGGGGACAGCAAAGAGACGAAAATATCCATGGCGCCTGAAGCACGAAACATGGCGATGGCAGCAAGGATCGCGACCAGATAGGGGATGATGCGCACGGCAACATCAAAGCCTTCTTTCGCGCCATCGATGAACGCTTCATAAACTTTGACTTTTTTGAAATGGGCGACCAGAGGGATGATGACCAGCATGACCGGGATAGCCCAACGGGAAATTTCTTCGATGACTGTTTTAAACAGTTCAGACATGTTTCTCTCCTCCGGAATTATTTTTGTGCTTCAGGGGCGTCGTTCTGTATTCTATTCGGATCATTCTTGCGAAACAGCGGCAGCTTGCCCAGCAGCAATGCCGCGCTGACGCCAACGACCGTCGCTGTGGTGGAGGCGACGATCGATGTGCCGATGATTGCAAAGGGATCGCTGGAATTTGTCGAAACCCGCAGGCTGATCATCGTCGCCGGGATCAGAGTGATGCTTGCTGTGTTCAGGGTCAGAAAAAGCACCTGCGAGTTGGTGGCGGTATCCTTGCTTTTGTTCAGAGTCTGCAATTCTTCCATCGCCTTGATGCCAAGTGGTGTCGCCGCATTACCCAGCCCAAGCCAGTTTGC
>DRLW01000246.1 GCA_011375275.1 Bacteroidota bacterium | reverse complement strand
CAAAGACAAAGCCTGAAGCGCTACATTGATATCATCAGCGCATTTGATCACGACAAAACAATTTCAGAATTAGAATCAGTCTTTGTCAATCTACAGTATTTAGATCAAGCAAAAAACATTGATCTTTGGCTTGAATTGAAGGCTGCTTTATCGAAGAACAAAGCTCTCAAAGATGCTGAAACCTTATCTTTTTTAACTGATACCCGGCTTGCAAAAGATGGCTATTGGT
Organism: Bacteroidota bacterium; assembly: GCA_011375275.1. GTDB lineage: Bacteria > Zhuqueibacterota > Zhuqueibacteria > Zhuqueibacterales > Geothermadaptataceae > Geothermadaptatus. The sequence continues at coordinate 2,418 of DRLW01000246.1, read as the reverse complement.
GGTATTCCCCTGATGTCATAAATCCCTAATTGCCAATTTGACATACTGCAATTTCCCCGCGCTTTTTTCTCTCTACACTTTTTTCAGCTTTTTTTTTCTTTATTTATTGCAATTCCTACTTACTTTTATTGCAAGCCCCTATAGGGTGCCAGTATTGAAAATCAACCCACACGATTTGAGGAAGAGCCAAATTTTTCAGGAAAGAAATCGAAAAGCAGGCATGCACAGGCAGCAGAACAGCGGGGGAGGCATAAACGACAGAAGCCCTCGCTGTGAGGGCTTCTGCAATATTCGATCAACCTAAGTATTTTCGCAATGGCTCGAGACGCGAGCGGTGGCGCAAACGCCGCAGCGCTTTCTCCTTGATCTGGCGAACACGCTCACGGGTGAGCTTGAAATGTTCGCCGATCTCCTCGAGTGTCAGCGGGCGGTCACCGTCAAGACCGAAATAGAGGCGAATGATCTCTGCTTCCCGCGGCTTGAGCGTGGACAGCACTTTTTCGATTTCGACCTGCAGTGACTCCTGCATCAAGGTATCATCCGGCGGATCGTAGCGATCGCTCTCGAGAACATCGAGCAGGCTGTTGCCGTCCTCTTCCTTGAAGGGCTCGTCGAGAGAGAGATGGCGTGCCGAGGTTTTCAGCACATCGGCGACCTCGTAGGAGGTCATCTCCATGGAATCCGCGATTTCTTCCATGCTCGGTTCGCGGCCAAAGCGCTTTTCCAGTTGTTCCAGCGCCCGGCCAACCTTGTTGATCGCGCCAACCCGGTTCAGAGGCAGACGCACAACCCGAGACTGCTCAGCCAGGGCCTGCAGAATCGACTGGCGAATCCACCAGACAGCATAGGAGATAAATTTGAAACCACGCGTCTCGTCAAAGCGCTGTGCGGCCTTGATCAGTCCGAGGTTGCCTTCGCTGATCAGGTCCTGCAAGGGCAGACCCTGACCCTGATATTCTTTTGCAACACTGATGACAAACCGCAGGTTTGCTTTGACCAGCTTGTCCAGCGCCTCGGATTCGTTCTTGCGAATCCGAACCGCCAACTCGATTTCCTCTTCAGGAACGAGGGGGGAATACCCTCCGATTTCTTCGAGATATTTTTCGATGGACTGTTTCGTCCGGGGTTCGTTGAGCTGCTTCTTCTTTGTCATTCTCTATCCAACAGGTTTCGATATGGTTATGGATACATGGCTTCGGAATTGTATTTGATGCTTCCTGAGATAAACCCATCTGGGTATCGGCACTCGCTTTTATATTTTACAAAAAAATAACGAGTGCACTGTTCTTTACCGCCCCTGTGCGAAAAATGCGTATCGTTTTCAGCACAAGTTTATCCCATTTTCTGTATCAGCGTATGCAACATACGGCAGACACAGGATAACTGAAAAATTCACTTCCGGATGATTTGTCGAGGTAATTTTATGAAAAACATTTTTTTACCCGAGTTATTCACTCATCTGCGCATCGGGGGCGCTTGCAAAATATCTTGCTGCCGAAACAATCTTCCGGGCATGTGAATTTTCAGATTATGCTAAAAAACCCATCATCACAATGGGCTTCATCCTGCTTACACAGCGTGTAGCCCCCCACATTGTACAGATGAACATGATATGAACGCGGCATATTCCGGCATTCAGGCCTGCAACCTGTTCATTTTATGTGCGCGCCGCATGGCTTTTAGCCGTTGCAGTCTGCGCCGTTCACTCGGTTTGATGAAATATCTGGCCTGTTTATACTCACGAAGAACGCCGGCTTTCGCACATTTGCGTTTAAACCGGTAGAGTGCCCTGTCCAGGGACTCATGCTCTCCCACAATTACGCCAACCATAAGCAACATCCAGTGTTTGATGAACTGTTGTATCCAGTTGAACGATCAGTTTTAGATACTGTGCAAGTGGGAGATGGTTCCGTTTCGTACCCTAACGAGAGGCAGGTCATACGATCCAACGTCGTCTGTATGCAAGGAAGTCGGTCATCGGTGAGAGAGACGTTGCTGTTACTGTTTCGTTGTCGGCATTTATACCGACACGGGAAGAAATATGAGTTCGGCCCGGTTTTCAGAGTGTTGCAATACAGAGCACGGAATATAATCAGTGGCCAGCCTGATGTCAAGACAAAATATGGAATGTTTTGATATTTTAACGAATCGGCTGTTTTGAGGGCCTGCCAGGGCGTCCTCATCCAACGATTGGCAGGTAAATGATCACTTCTGTCCCCTTGTTTTCTTCGCTGTTGATCTTTATATCTCCCCCATGTTCCTCGATGATCTGTAACGCCAGGCTCAGCCCGATGCCCGTGCCATCAGCTTTGGTCGAGTAATAAAAATCGAAAATCTTCTGTTGCTGCTCCTTTGGAATGCCTTTGCCGGTATCTTTAAAAACGATGCGGGCCCGCTCTCTTTTGCCCTCGGGGTCGT
>DRLW01000245.1 GCA_011375275.1 Bacteroidota bacterium | reverse complement strand
TATTATCAGACACGCCACTTCCTGAGCTGGTACCGCCAGAATGCCACTGCTGTGATGGTTTTGGGCTACGCCCTGATGGTCATGGCCATCACCTGCCTCCTGAGCGGTATCGTGCTCACCTGGCAGGCGGCTTTTGGCAGCAAAATTTCCAGCGGCTGGGACCTCGTCCATCTGGTGACCGGGCTTGCAGCTTTTGCCCTGACAGCGATTCACCCGCTCATGGCCTACACGCGCCGCCGGCCGGGTCTCGGACGGGTACCGGATTTCACCCTGGCTGTCCGGCGTTTTTTTCGCAACGGCCTGGCATGGCTCGCCGCAACAGTTGCGCTTCTTGCAGCAGGCGCATTCTTTTGGCCCTCACAAAGGACAGAGCTGCCGCTGCCCGAGGGCTACACGCTTCCCGGCTTTGCGCAGCAGTTTGACGAATACCGCGGCAGCCCTTTCGCTCCGACCTACGCCCGCACCGAAAGCGGTAATTTGATCAACCCGGATGTGCTCTCGAACTCGGAGTCGTGCGGGTCATCCGGCTGCCATGAGCAAATTCTGGCAGAATGGCAGCCAAGTGCCCATCGTTTCTCGGCGATGAATCCTCCCTATTTACAAGTGCAGAAGAATTTTGCCCAAGACCGCGAACCTGCAGAAACGCGCTATTGCGCCGGCTGCCACAACCCGATTTCTCTTTTCGCAGGCAAAATAGACATCCAAAACCTGGACCTTTCCACACCCGGGGTGCAAGAGGGGGCATCCTGTGCTGTCTGCCATTCCATTTCAAAAGTTGACCAGCGCGGCAATGCCGACTATGTGCTCACGCCGCCGCAAAAATATTTGTGGGAAGCCACGGAAGGATGGAAAAAATATACCTCTGATTTTTTGATCCGTGCTTATCCCCGGCAACATCTGGCAGACTACGATCGCACCCTGCTGCGCACGCCTGAATTCTGCGGCGCATGCCATAAACAGTTCATCCCCGAGGCGCTCAATCGTTTTGGCATGAGTCCGGGCCAGAACCAGTACGACGAATGGCGGCAAAGCCACTGGCACGTTGACAACCCGGACAAGAACCTGAGCTGCCGCGATTGCCACATGCGTCTGGTCTATGATTCCCAAGACCCCGGCCGCGGCGAAGCAGGTGATGTCCGGCGTTCGGCGGATGACAACGCCCATCGCCACCACGGCACTATCGGGACAAACATGTTCATGCCTGCGGTGCTCAAACTTCCGCACTGGCAGGAGCAGGTCCGGCTCACACGCGAATGGATTCGCGGCGAGACTGTTTTGCCGGAAATAGCGCATCTCTGGCCGGAGGGGCCTGTCGCCACAATCAAAATCCTCGGCCCACCGGCCGCCCGGGAGGGCGAGACCGTTCTCCTGCGCGTCGTGGTTGAAAACAAGAAAGCCGGACATAATTTCATCACCGGGCCTCTCGATTTCACCCGCGCCTGGGTTCACCTGGTCGTCACTGATGCGACAGGGAAAAGGCTCGCCGAATGGGGCGGGATCGATCCGGTGACCCGAAGCATCACCGATGTACCGAGCAAGATCCACCAAATCGGAAACTCGCGTCAGGAAGGAACCATGGTTCTGGAAGCCATGCCACTGGATGAAAAAGGCAACCCGCTCATCCGGCACGAGCTGTGGAAAAAAGCCGGCGGCGAAGGGCTGCGGGTGATTTTTCCGCGCTATTCCGATAATCATATCTACCGGTTCAAAATACCCTCTGGTGCAAAAGGGCCTCTCTCGGTCAGAGCTGAGCTCAATTTCCGGCGCTACCGCCAGGAATTCCTCGATTTGGTCGTCCCGGATATGGAAAGGGAAAGCGGCGTTTATCAACCCACGGAAACACATTCCACAGATGAAAAACAGATCACCCTGAACTCGGCCACACGCGTTCGGTCTGTTGCGTCGCCAGCCGGTATTGGAGATGATGAATAAGCACAAGAAGGAACAAAAATTTTCAAAGCGCCAGCGTAAGATCGGGCTGGCGGTTTTTTACACCCTGCTGGGGACAGCAGCACTGGTCGCCATCGCCCTCCTGCTTGCCGAAATCAGAGAGACTGATCTCGCAGACGCATCCGGGGATGTCACCGCCAGCTTTGTCGATGCAGGCAGCGAGCATCCCACGCCTTTTCGCTTTCGCAATGTTGCGGAAGAAATGGGGGTGATCCTCCGGCACGGCCCGGGGCCGCGGACACGGGTCCTGCCCGAGGACACAGGCTCAGGCCTGGCCTGGGGCGACTATGACGGCGATGGCGACTGGGACCTGTACATCGTCAACTTCCCCGGCCCGTTGCGGCAGGAGCCGGACTCCACAGGCTACAACCGGCTGTTCAGAAATGATGGCGACCATTTTACAGACGTGACACATGAAGCCGGAGTGGCCGACCTGGATGGTTTCGGCATGGGCGCTTCTTTTGCTGACTATGATGATGATGGCGACGTCGATCTGTACGTAACCAATTTCGGCAAAAACAGACTGTTCAGGAATCGGGGAGATGGCACCTTTGAAGAAGTCGCGGCACAAGCCGGTGTGGCGGACTCCCTGTGGTCCTGTGGCGTGGCCTGGGGTGACTACGACCGTGATGGCCATCTCGATCTGTACGTAACCAACTACGTGCACTACGACGACAGCGGCATGGAGCCCGGGCTGCAGATGGACGCCGCCACCGGGACCTTTTCCATCCCCTTTACCCTCAACCCAAACTCTTTTGATCCGCAGCCGAACCGGCTGTACAGGAATCGAGGTGATGGTACTTTCGAGGAAGTCGCGGTGATGAGTGGCGTGAGCAATCCGCGCGGCAGAAGTTTTGCCGCGACTTTTACCGATTTTGACGGTGACGGCTGGCTCGATCTTTACGTCAATAATGATGTTTCCACCAACAAACTTTTTCGCAACCGCGGCGCGGATTTTCAGGGAGAGGGTGTGGTCGTTTTCCAGGATATTTCCACAGCAACCGGGACTGCCGATCCACGGGGTTCGATGGGTCTCTCCGTTGCTGAAATCGGCACCATGACCGGTGAGGCAGACGGGCTGCCGGACCTTTTCATCACCCACTGGGTTGCACAGGAAAACGCACTTTATCAGAGCTTTCTCACGGCAGACGGCAGACTTGAGTATCGGGATAAAACCCGTCACCTGCGCCTGGGAGAAATTTCCATCGAAATGGTGGGCTGGGGAAGCGCGTTTGCAGATTTTGACCTCGATGGCAATATCGACCTTGCTGTTGCAAATGGCAGCACGCTGGAATTAAGAGATGATCCGGGCAGGCTGAAAGCAGAACCCGTTTTCCTCTTCAGGAACAGCGGCAGGATTTTCTACAACACCGCAGCAACAGCCGGAGAAGCGCTGAGGAAAAAATATTGGGCAAGAGGCCTCGCCGTCGCCGATTTCGATGCTGACGGCGATGTGGATATCGCCATCGCCGTAAACCGGGGGCAACCGCTTTTGCTGCGCAATGACACAGAAACCGGGAATCATGCCCTCACGGTTTTGCTCGCCGGCAGCAGTGCTGTCTGTTTCGGCGCCAAAATCGAAGTGCGTGTCAAAGACAAGGTGCAGCTGTTCTGGTATGGCTCAGACGTGACTTTTCTGGGGATGCACGCAACAGAGGCGGTCTTCGGACTCGGAGCCAACCCCTCG
>DRLW01000244.1 GCA_011375275.1 Bacteroidota bacterium | reverse complement strand
GAGCAGGGGGAGAATCCAATACTGGCGGGTTTCCTGGGTTGCCGGTGCGTTTGCGTTCAGGTGTTGTAATCGCAGGTGAAAGCCTGCCCAGAGGACCCTCGCCTTACCCCAACTGAGGGCAATTTCGTCTGATAACAGTGCCTTGCGTGCGAATTGGAAATCTTGCGCTGCCTGTCCTGCAGCTTCACCGCGGTAGATATCATAGAGAAGTTCAGCAGAAAGGAGTGCTCCTTCGGAGTGCACAGTAGTAAAATTCACAAAGATCGCCCCTTTTGGTTCGTGTTCATTCTGGGAATTCACGAATTTTCGCTTTGTGCATGGATATCTCTTGATGCCGTTTTCATCACAAGCTCGTGCTGCCTGCAGAAAGATACGGATTGAATGGAAGGCTTGCGAAGCGAATGCTTTGATTACATAATAATAAATAGCGGACTATGCAAGAATAGCGGAACAACCGGGAATGATTATGCGCAATATACGCCGTTATGCTGCGTTTTTTGCCCTGGTCATTCACACATGAACTCTGGGCGGGGGGGGGCGACGGGGAAAAGAAGAGTTGTGCCTTTACACGTGTGAATGCCCGGCACAGGGAATGCCGGTAGTCAGCATGCTGGGTGGGTGTCCGGGTATCCAGTTTACTCAGCAAATCGGGCCTGCCCCGGATACCATCATCTGTCATCCCGGCCAGGCGCAGCGCAGTGCCGGAATCTCATCTTTTCGGGCACGTGCCTGAGTCTGGGGGATTCCGGTCTTCCCCTGCGGGGAAATCGGAATGACGGTCCTGGTACAGGCACGTGCTATGCTCAGGCTGAAAAAATGCAACACTGATGAGTTGAATGGATAGCCAGGAGGTGGGTGAACAAGGATATGGAAAGTCTGCTGGCCAATTATCGTTCTGGTGGGGACTGACGGCGTGCCGGAGTTCCGCCGGTTGCCCTTTTGCTGGTGCGTCGCCGGGGAAACCCTCACTGCCCGGCGGCGAGGCGGGCGCGGCTTGCTGCGATGATCTGTTTTGCCCGCTCGCGGACCTCGTTGCCTCGTTTGCGCACTATTTTGCTCACTTTGGTCCGGACCGCTGTCTCTGCCAGTGCGATCGCCTGTTCGTATCTGCCTTGCTGCAGGGCGATGTCGGCCAGGTTGGTGCGGCATTCCATGGTGTTATAGGGAGAGGCGTCGTCATCGGGGTAGGTGGAGAGAATATGCCTGTACAGCGAGTCTGCAAGGGCCCATTTTTCCTGCTTAAAAGCGATGGATGCCTTGCCCCAGAGAAAATACCGGCTGCCCGGAAACACCTGCAGGGCTGAATCTGCCAGGCTCATGGCTTCGTCATAGCGTTTTTCGTGCAGCATGATCCACATCAGCCCGTTCATGGCAGCGGATTTCGAAAAGCGGCCGCGGGCGAGCGCGCGTTTGATCATCCGGATACCGAGTTCGCGTTCGTCTTTGATGAAGGGCAGCCAGCTCAGGGTTTTGCTCATCGCACTGCGGTAGTATTTGTAGGTGCCGATGCCGAGGTAGGCGTCGTAGTTTGTGGAGTCGGCTTTCAGGCAGTTTTCCAGGGCGCGGATGCTGTTCCAGCCGTTCTGGAAAGCTTTGTATAGGTTGTTGAGCCTGCCATGCATGAAGGCATCGTAGCCATAGGCGCCGCCTGCAAAAAAATACGGCCACGGGTCGTCAGGATAGGCGCGGATGTCGCGGGCGCAGAGTTTCAGCACTTTGCGGGTCAGTTTGAAGTACTGCTCGGTTTCGGTGTATTTTTCGAAATCGAGCATTTTTGATTGCAGTGCGGCGGCGTGGAAAAAGTAACCAGCCGGATGGTCTGGAAAGGCTTTTTCAAACGCGATCGCCTTTGCCACAGCCTGGTCGTGTTGCTGCAGGGTGGCCAGCTCGATGATCTCGTTGGCGCGCGAGATCATCTCATCGCTGAAATAGCTTTGCGGCAGCACTTCCTGTGCGCTGCAGAAGAGTATGATGGCGAGCAAAATTCGCATGGGTGGGCCTGTCCTTGGAGTTTGTCCTGCTTTCCGTGCGCTGGGCGTCATTGCATCGATATACCGGTTGGATTACGTTCCATATTGCCGGTCACCGGCATCGCCGAGACCGGGCAGGATGTAGCCCTTCTCGTTCAGGCCGCGGTCGATGGCAGCCGTGTAAATCGGGATGTCGCCATGCCGCTCGCGCACGGCTGCGATGCCCTCGGGCGCAGCGATGACAGATGCGAGAACCAGATTATCGGCACATCCTGACTTTTTGAGAACGTCGATGGCGAGGTTCATGCTGCCGCCTGTGGCCAGCATAGGGTCGGCGATGATCACCATGTCCTGCGCCATCCCCGGGGGCAGTTTCTGGTAATAGCTAACAGGCTGCAGCGTTTCTTCATTCCGGAAAAAACCGAGATGGCCGATGCGCGCCTCGGGGAGATAGGCTGTCAGGCCTTCGACAAAGCCGAGTGCTGCGCGCAGGATGGCGACGACCGTGACCGGCCGGGCCAGGATGCGTGCGCTGGTGGTCTCCAGCGGTGTTTCGATGGTTTTTTCCTGCGTCGGAAAATCGCTGACGATGGTGCTGGACATCAGCGCGCCGCATTCGTTCAGCGCACGCCGGAACGCTGCCACGGATGAGCTTTTGTCGCGCATGATCGCCAGGCGGGTTTCGATCAGGGGATTGGTGCACAGTATGGTATTTTTCATCGGTGTGTCCTCAGAAATTGCCCTTGCAACCGGGTTTCGCGCCGTTGCGGTGCATCGTGTCTCTGCCTCCGGGGTGCAACAGCACCAGGAAGGTTGCCCCGTTTTGCACGAACGCCGCTTTGCGCAGGGAGATCGGGATAAACAGCAGACAAATATAGCAAAGTTTATCCAAGATGCAAGCAGGCCGTGATGCTGCGGTGCGATGAGAGTCCGGTAAAGTCAAGAATTCTGCCTGCGGCCTCGAGCAGCATCGGGAAGAATACGGTTTAAACCGGACTTTGTGAGAGCTGTGTTTTTTCAGGGCCACCGGGTATCCAGTTAACTCTGCAAACCGGGCCTGGCTCAGATACAGCTATCTGGCATTCCGGCCAGGCGCAGTGCCGTGCCGGGATCTCATCTTTTCTGGCATGTGCCCGAGTCTGGGAGATTCCGGTCTTCCCCTGCGGGGAAACCGGAATGACG
>DRLW01000243.1 GCA_011375275.1 Bacteroidota bacterium | reverse complement strand
GTCTCCGGGTTCATCTCGATGACGGCATAAGGGATGCCGGCAATTCTGGCCGCTCGCGCAACATTCCTGCCGTTCACCCCGAAGCCGACGATGATGAGATGATCCTTTTCCTGCACGTCCTCGGTGCGCGTGACAGGGTAAAATCCTGTTTTCAGCCTCTGGGGCAACGGCACGCGCAGAATAACATCCGCGATGCGCGGCGAAAGGGCGATCAGAAACGGTGCTGCGGCCATGCTCAGCACTGAGACCGCGAGAAAAGTCTGATAAATATCCCCGGCGAGCAGACCGTACTCAAGGCCGGTTCTCGACAGGATAAAGGAAAACTCACCGATCTGACTGAGGGCAAAACCGACCAGGATGGCGGTACGTAGGGGCAGGCCGAGCACAATGACGACAAGGCCGGCTACCGTCGCTTTCAAAGCCAGGACGCCGAGAACTATCATCGCGATGAGCACCGGCTCGCGAAAGAGGAAGCTGACATCGAGCATCATGCCGATGGAGACGAAAAAGAAGGTCGTGAAGACATCGCGGAAGGGTAAAATATTACCGAGTGCCTGGTGGCTGTACTCGGATTCCGAGATGATCAGGCCGGCGAGAAATGCACCCAGGGCAAGGGACAACCCGGCCAGGGAGGTGAGCCACGCCACGCCAAGACATAGGACGATAATGCTGAGCAGAAACAGCTCATGGTCACGCGTTTTCGCGATCTGGAACAACAGGCCGGGCACCACCCACCGGGCGCTGACGATCACCAGCAGGACCAGGCCGACACCTTTGGCCAGCAGCAGCGCCAGAGTTTCACTGATGTTGCCGGTCGCTCCTGCGAGGATCGGCGTGATCAAAATCATGGGCACGATGGCGATATCCTGAAAAATCAGAATGCCCAACGTCGTGCGGCCGTGCGGGCTGTCAACCTCAGCCTTTTCCTGGATGAGCTTGAGCACGATAACCGTGCTGCTCAGGGCGACGAGAAAACCGATAAAGACGGCCTCTCCCGCGGGCCGGCCCAACTGCATGGCGATAAACAGCGCCGCAGAAAAGGTTATCCCCACTTGCAGCGAACCGCCCAGCAGAACAGATTTTCTGATCTGCAACAGTCGCTTCAGCGAAAACTCGATACCGATGGTAAAAAGCAGCAACACGACGCCGACTTCGGCAAAAACTTCGACCTCGTGCACGGCGTTGATCAGCCCGAAGCCATACGGCCCGGCAACCGTACCGGTCAGCAAAAACCCGACAACCGTGGGGATGCCGAGACGGTGACAGATGAAAAGAACAGCTATCGCAATCCCGAAAATGATGACGACGTCGTAAAGCAGCGGAATTTCCATAGTCCGACAAATCCTTTGTCCTTTCACGTCACTGTGGCAAAGTATTCCAGCAGCAGCCTTTCCCACTCCGCGATATATTCCCGGTACTCGGATTCAGAAAACCCATCGATAAAGTCATCGCCGGTTTGACTCAACCCAACATACTCGTAGCTGACTTCGACTCGCGTTTCTTCGGCGTCAACGGCTTCGCACTGCACTGTGATAATGCCTACTTTTTCATTCGGCTCGACTTTGTAAAATTGTACCAGATGGGTCTCAGGCTGGTAGCGTTTGACCAGCCAGATCGCATCAGCAGAGGCGTGGTCATGGTTTTGCGTCAGGAAAATATAATCCTCATGCAGGTCCGTCGATCCCATGATATTTTTATAATCCCAACCCGGCACCCAAAGCTTTTCGCCTTCTGCGCTGAACAGCGGGAAGAGCTCATCCACCGGCCGGGGGATTTGAAAATCCGCGCTAAACTTTTTTCGGCTCACATCCTCTCCTTTGTCATCAATTCCGCAGGGAATCATCAAGCCTGCAATATTCCTTAAACGGCCAAAGATGGCTAAAAAAATCGGGCCGGGCTTTGCAGAAACGCTCCGGAGCACACGTTTCAGAGCGCCTGTTTCCCAGCACAGGCAGCTTAAAACTATACGACACACTCATGCCCATGAATAATGCATATTAACGATACACCAGGTGCACATCGTCGTGATACGCACACACCTCTCCGATGATAGCAGCCCGCGCCACTCCGGCATCGTGCAGCGCTGCCACTGCTTTTTCAGCCTCTTGCTCAGGTATGGCAACCAGCAGCCCTCCGCTGGTCTGCGGGTCATAGAATATCTGCTCGTGCGGCCAGATCAGCTCGCGCTCGATGCGCATGCCGGATCCGGCGATCTCCTTGTTCGGGCCGTTGGAGCCGGTGTTCATGCCTTTCTCGTACATCGCGATCGCTTCGTCCATGAGCGGCAGAGCATCGATGTTGATGGCAAATGTCATCCCTGATCCCTGTGCCATTTCAAAAGCATGGCCGTTGAGCCCGAAACCGGTCACATCCGTCGCAGCATGCACCGTGAACCGCTGCAACACCTCTGCTGCCGCTTTATTGAGTACCACAAGACTATCGACACAGGCCTGCATGGCGGCATCACTGACCCAGCCTTTGAGATTGGCATTGAACAACACGCCGCTGCCCAGGGGTTTGGTCAGAATCAGGGCATCGCCCGGACGCGCGCCGGTATTTCTCCATAGCTGCTCCGGGTGCACGAGTCCAGTTACCGCCAGACCAAAAGTCGGCTCGTCAGCGCGGGTCGTATGCCCTCCTGCCAGCACAGCTCCGGCCTCGGTGATCTTCTCCAGAGCACCCTCGATAATGCCGAGCAAAATGGCGTTATCCAGCTTATTCGAGGGAAACGCGGCCAGATTGAGACAACTCACCGGGCGTGCACCCATGGCGTAAATATCGGAAATCGAATTCGCCGCTGCGATCTGGCCGAACAGATAGGGATCATCCAACGGCGGAGTGATATAGTCCGCTGTCGTGACCACGGCCAGTTCATCCGAGATTCGATATACGCCGGCGTCATCGCTGGTGTTGAAGCCGACGATCAGGTTGCCGTCCTGATTTTGCGGCAGTTTGCGTAACAGCTCTCCCAGCCCGACCGGGCTGACTTTTGCTGCTCAACCGCAGGTGTTGGCCAGAGCGGTCAGGGATTTGTCGTCATCTCTGAGAAACATAGTTTTCCGTAATTTGAACGTATGAACTTCTGGTTATCCATTTAACTCAGCAAGGTTGCATTTTTTCAGCCAGTCCGCCGGAGCACGGCACGGGCCTACCCCAGAACCGTCATTCCGGTTTCACCGCAGGGGAAGACCGGAATCCCCCTGACTCTGGCATATGACCGAAAAGATGAGATTCCGGCACTGCGCTTCGCCTGGCCGGTATCCGGGCCGGAGGCTGACCCCGGCCCGGGAAAAATTCAGTTATAATTTGGCAAAAAGGAGTACGTGTCTCCGTACTCGAGCATCTGTGCGACAAAATCATCCGGATACTCGATGCGTACATCGACGATTTCATCGCCCTGCATGACCGGAATCAGCTTGGGATTGATGAAGCCGCTGTAGGCCGCTACATTGAGCTTGCCGAAGCGTTCGAGCACCTCTTTGTGCAGCTCCTGATCGACTTTCACACCATAATTTTCAACCAGCGCTTTTGCAGCCGCATAATCACCCTGCGATTTTATGCGCTGAATTTCACGCAACAATTCGCCGAAAAGCTCGCGCAGTTTCTGATAGTCATTGATCACAAAATAGGTCTTGCCATCGCGGGTCTTGCGCTCGATAACATTATCAGCAGCGCCTTTTTCATACACCCATTTTGCGACGATCTGCCGGTTGCGCATGTGCGCTTCTTCCAGGTTTTCTCCGGGCTGCAGGCGACGCAGTTGCAGCATCAAACCGTTGCGGATATAGGAATTGTACTCGGCTTTGCCGACATCGAGGGAGGGCATGACACCGATCTCCACTAATTTCGGGTCCATCAGGTAGTAGAGAGCCACAAGGTCTGCGCGGCCTTCTTCCAGTGTGGATGCGTAGTTTTTCAGCGTTTCCTTCGGCGTTGCCACGCCCTCTTCGAGCCTGCCGGAAGCATGGCCGATGACCTCGTGCATATCGGTGTGCAGATTGCCTGCAAGGGTGCCGTACTTTTTCGCCAGCTCGATCTCTTCCTGTGACCAGGCGAACTCTTCGAGCACACCGCTGCCCTTGGATGCCTCGCTATAGGCATCGACGATATTGCCTAACGAGACCGATTTTGAGCCATAATGCTCGCGAATCCAGTTGGCGTTGGGCAGGTTGATACCGATCGGTGTCGAAGGGCTGGCATCTCCGGACTCGACCACAACAGTGATGACCTTGGCGGATATTCCCTTGACATTCTTTTTCTTGTGCTGATCGAGAATCGGCGAATGGTCTTCAAACCACTGCGCCTGGGCACCGATCGCAGCGATGCGCTTGGTGGCTTCCGCATCTCTGATCGAGACGACCGACTCATACGCGCCACGATAGCCGAGAGCATCGCCATAGACTTCGATAAAACCATTGATGACATCCACGACAGAGTTGGTATCCTGAACCCAGGCGATATTATATTCATCAAAGGTTTTCAGGTCTCCGGTTTTGAAATAGTCGATCAGCAGATCGAGGGCTTTTTTCTGCGCCTCGTTTTCGGTGACCGTACTGGCCTTTTCCAGCCAATAGACCACCTTTTCCAGCGCCTGACCATACATACCGCCGACTTTCCACACTTTTTCGACGATGCGGCCGTCTTCTTTTACCAGCTTTGAATTCAATCCATAGGAAATCGGGCGCGGGTCATTGGGCTTTTTGCGGCCGTCATAAAATGCATTGACTTCAGCCCTGGTCACACCCTCATAATAGTTATTCGCCGATTCCGCCGCCCAGTCTGCGTCCGGGTCGAGATTGACGCGCTTGGCATCGAGCCTGGGATCGAAAATGATCGGTTCGAGGCGTTGCACAAACTCGGCGATGGTTTCACCCTCCAGCGTAGGGAAATTGGCCTGCGGGCTGTTATCGATGAGTTCGCGGAAATAGTCCCGGGATATCTCAGGGACAAATTTGATGGTGGAATAGTGGTGGTGGATGCCGTTGGAAAACCACACGCGCTTGGCATAGACCATGAAATTTGCAAAATCATCGGACTGGCGATCACCAGCGTAATGCTTGACGATCTGCTCGAGGGTTCTGCGGATGGTCAGGTTGTGTTTGTAGTTTTGATCGTAGATGATATCGCGGCCGGAGAGGGCAGCCTGATAGAGATAGTAAACCAGCTTTTTTTTCTGCAGGTCCAGGTCATCAAAACCGGGGACCTGGTAGCGCAGGATGCGTAAGTCGGCAAATCTGTCTGTTTGATAGACAAATTCCGGTTCCTGCTGTTTACTGCAACCAGCGAGCACTGACAGCAGCAGAAACAAGATGAGTTTTTTCATCACACTCCTCCAGGTTCGAAATCCTCTTTTCACGGGAAGTTATCCAAAAAGAAAAAGCCTTTTGGGCATGCAAAATACTGTTATCGCCGTGCCGGTAGCAACAGAAAACGTACCGGCAGAGCAAACCCAAAAGGCGGCTACAATATGCACAAAAATCACGGTCGGGCGCAATAAAAAATTTTGCCCATCCCTGCAGCCATTTGCCCTGCATTGCGCCGGACGGGTTCGGGCAAAAACTCGGTGTGGTAAAAAATCTCGCGTTTTGCCGCAGCGTCTCCGATTTATTCAATTAGCCATCCTTTCTCTACACGGAGTGTGTCCAGCGAGCGAAGTGAAGCATAGAGAGAGGTCATCATGAATTTTTCAGGTTAACTGTTGCACAACCGGCTTTTCCTCGCTATTTTGTATTTCAGGCACATGCCCCCGCATCAGGCAGTGCTCCTGGACACGCTGATCCCGAACGCCAACTCCGGCAATGAAAACAGGCTGCACACAGTGAATGAAAAATTTTATAAAAAAATAAAACGCCTCGGATTACAGCCAAAACACGTGGCCGAAGTCGGTGTCTATTATCCGGAAACTTCCAACATCCTCGGTTTCATCGAAGAGGGGGTGCGGGCTGATCTCTTCGAAGCAGACCCTGAGTGCGTGGAAAAAATCGGGCAACGCTTTGCCGGCTATGCCAATGTCACGATTCATCCCTACGCGATTTACCACGAACGCACGACCCTCGGGTTATACCGCGCCGCGGCTTCTACTTTTGTTCAGGGCGTCCCGTCCAGCCCGGCCATGGCCAACGATGGCTACCAACCCCGCGAACAGGATCTTTTCCACGTCGAGGCCAGGCTTTTCAGCGATTTTGATGACGGAACCATCGACGTTCTCAGCATCGATGTCGAGGGCTGCGAATGGTATGTTCTCCAGCACCTGGTGAGCAGGCCAATGGTTATTTCTCTGGAAATGGGCGGCAAAAAAAGATATATCAATCCCCACGCAGCAGAAATCTCTGACTGGATGCAACGGCACGGCTATGTCATCTGGTACAAAGACAAGCCGGATATCATCTACATCCAGAAAAAATACAAACCCGGGTTCTGGGCCCGGATCACCGGCTGAAGCCGGGGCCGAAACCGCAACAAGCCAGGTTCGCTATGCACAATCATGAAGAGAAAACCTCTCGCGACATGATTCAGGCGTTACGCGATGGAGACCGGCAGGTACTCCGGGCTGTTTTCATGCGATATCATCGCAGTATTTATCGTTTTCTCTGGCTGCGCCTGCGCTCTGCCCCAGAAGCCGAAGAGCTCGCCCAGGAGGTTTTCCTGCGTTTCTGGGATACCCGCGCACATCTTTCGCGCAACACTCACATCGAACAGCAGCTCTACAGACTCGCCCTGGCCGCCCTCTCCGAAACCAGCCCACAATTTGATGACAGGAACACGCAACCGCTTCTGACTGACAGTTCGTCAAAGCAGGCATTTACAGGCTGGAACATTCTGGATCGCCATGCCCTTTTACTGCACGAACCCGTGCGCAGTGTTTTATTCCTGCGACGATATGAAAACAAAACCTATCATGAAATAGCAGCCGTCATTCGCACGACGCGACGCGGCATAGAAAAAATGCTGTGCCAGGCTTTGCGATTTCTCGAGGAAGCCACCTCGCCTCCCCGCGAGCACAAAGCTCATGGCTGGCGCAGGTTTTTCCATCCCGAACCGGCGAATATACACCAGCTCTTTCTCTGCTGGCAGGAAGGACGCCTGAGTCGCCGTCAGGAAAAGCGACTCAAACGCTGGCTGAAGGAGACTGCCAACCGCCAGCGCTGGCAACGGCTGCAATCGTTGTGGACGGATTTGCGTTGTCCGCCGGTGCAGGAAACCACACCTGTTTCCGTCCAGTGGCTGCGCTTCGAAAACCGTCTCGTCGATGACCTGGCGGCTGATCTCGCAACGGAGAAAAAGCAGCCGATTCGCTCTGTACACCAGAGTTTCATCTACGTGCTCGCTGCTGCTGTTTTGCTCATCGTGCTTTTTGGCTTCATGGCCAGACAGTGGCTGCTGGCTCCCCACCTCACTTCTGTCATCGTCAAACCCGGCGAACAGCAAACTGTTCTGCTGCCGGATTATTCCCGAGCCGAACTGAACTCTGCCTCAAGCCTGCAATATCCGGAAAACCTTGCTACCGATTTCCGGCAGCTTTTTCTGACGGGCGAAGCCTACTTCACCGTGTCGCCATCACCACTCCCCTTCGAAGTGCGCACCGACGCCGGCCTGATCCGTTCGCAGGGTGCTGCGGAGTTCAACCTGCGTGCCCGCAGCGGCAAAGCCGAACTGTATGTCCAGTCTGGTGAGCTGATCATCTTCCCATCCGCTGCTCCTGCCAGCCACGCCGACACCCTGACCGCCCGACAGTGGGCACGATTCTCCGCCAGCGAATTCTCGATCATCCCGAATGCTCAGCCTGAACGCATTCTCGCCTGGCGCAAAGGGGAGCTTTATTTCGAGGATACTCCTGTCCGGGAAGCCCTTGCCGACCTGGGGCGCCACTACGGCAAAATTTTCTACATAGCCAGTGAACTGGACAGCCTGCGTGTTTCTGCTCATATTCGCGGAAAATCGGCAGAAGAAGCCTGCGCAGTGCTGGCGGAAAAACTCGGCCTCAGTTGGTGGAAAACCCGTTACGGATACGCCATCGGACGCAGATAGCCGGAAAAATTTTATTCAACACCGTTATTATCACGGTTCTTCCTCAAATCGCGTGGGTTAAGCAGGGCTGAGCGTACCTTCTGTGTTGCTTTTCTTCCTGCATACACCAGATGGTCGTGCCAAAGAATGGCAGCGGCAGTTATGGGTAACTATCTGACTATCTCCCTGACCCGGTTCGGAACGTTGAAGTGACCCCAACTCAGGATAAAACGTTTGTAGTGCACGAGTTATCGTGCCTGAAAGCCGCCAATTTCATTGGGGAGTCCCGGTAAAGGACTGGCCTCCGGCATCTCAAAGGACAGTGACTCCCCGTATCTGTTCCAGGCGAGCTGCTCAGAAAAGCTGGGCCAAACGATAGAAATGGCGTGCTGTCTCATATCTTGTTCAAGCATCCAGAGTCGAACTGTATGCATGGGGGCCAGGCCTGTCAGCTTGCGGTGGTGATATTCACCCCACACGATTGAAAGCAGCGTCCCGGCTTGATGCATGCACACTGCTTAGCATGCCGCGCGAATAGAGATGAAAAATATTCTCTCTGCACATCCACCCGAATAAACGTATGATAATCATCGTGTTATACTTTTTCCATCACATCGAAACATAAATTTCAGGCTACCTGACTGTAACAAATTTCTTGGGCTTCAGGATCGTACTGACGATAACCGAAAAGAACCGCATAGTACAGGATATCGCATGCTCATTCAACGTCTGAAATACAGCTTTAAAATTGCCGGAGCGACCGGCATTTTCGTGACACTTGGCTATGCCCTGGCCAATAAAGTCGCCTATCTGAAAATACTGCGGGGCATGACGCTGGAAACCAGCCACATTGCCATGCCTTTCAGCGCTGTTCCTGCGGACTACCAGGCACGGATGCTGCCTGCTGAAAAAATGCAGCCCTGGTCTGAACGGCCGGAATATAATCTCAGCCAAAGCTTTCTCGAGCTCGCCGGCAGCAAAGGCGACCGCTGTCTGGCCATTTTCCACGGCGAGCAACTGGCTGCCTACGGATGGTATTCTGACCAGCCAACGCGATTTTCCAAAAGATACCACCTCACGTTTGACAACCGGTGGATGTATATGTATCGCGGTTACACCCATCCTGATTTTCGTGGCCAGCGGCTGCATGCCCACGGCATGGCAGAAGCTGCCCGGCAATTCACCGATGCCGGTTATCTCGGACTGATCTCTTATGTAGAAGCCAACAATTTTGCCTCTTTGCGAAGCTGCCAACGCCTTGGCTACCGTACCTTCGGATCAATCTATGTCTTCGAGCTCGGACAACGTTTCAGCCGTGTTTTTCAAACCGCGTCCTGTTCCTCCTATGGCTTTGGTCTGATCCCGTCAAAAGACCTGCCGGCGCTGAACATCAGTTCCACGGTCATGGCAGCCTGAAGCCACACGCTTTCCTAGCTACCGGTTTACAACAGGCCCTCACGCTCAAACTGACCTCAATAGCCGCATCGAACGCTGTTTTTTTATTTCCGGCATAAAAAATGTTTGTGCATTACCGAATTAAATTCTATATTCGGTGTTCTGTTTTCTGACCGCACCAGGTTGGATAGATCGCGTAACTTCAAGTAGATAAAAACAGGTTTCTGATAAACGTTCATCGCTGCAACGGCTAAGCCAGGAGCTGCCGTTGCCAGCCGACCCGTTCTAAGAGGAGGCAGTTGCCAGATGGAAATCAAAGTTTACGATAACAACATCGACAAAGCACTGAAAGCACTCAAACGTCAGCTTCAGAGAGAGGGTTTTTTCAAGGAGTTGAAAAAAAGAAGTTATTACGAAAAACCTTCTGAAAAAAAGAAAAGAAAAGAAAAAGAAGCGCGCAAGCGTCGTCTGAAAGCTATGCGCTTTCGCTAGACCAGCGAAAATCAAAAGCGGAAAACGCCTCCTGCAGTTGCATCCTATGGGTCGCCATGATTTCGGGTGGTGCGCTTCAGGATGTGGATTTTCCAGCTATGCCGGCAGGTCGCACAATTTTTCGTAAATTCTGCACTGATCTGCTTCCTCACAGTTTCAAGCATGGAGACCCGGGTGTTTCCATGCTTTTTTTATTCGGGCGTGTACAAACAAAAAAAGCCCCCGGTGTCTGCCACCGGAGGCCTTCCACATCGCACCGTGTCAGGGCTCAGCGTTCGAACTCTTTCAAAAAGCCTTCAAACTGACGCCTGTGACTTTCCTCATCCGCCAGCAAACCGATAACCAGATCCTGCGTGACATAATCCTCGCCATCCGTAAGCTGAATCAGCTTGTTGTAGTGCTGAATCGCATCCTCTTCCGCAGCAATCACACCACGAATAACGCTGACGACGTCGGTTGAATCTGCCGGCGGCTGCATGGCTGTTTGCTCTGCCTTGAACTCGAGGGAACCCGGCACAACGCCACCCAACTCATGAATGCGGCGCGCCAGTGTTTGCGCGTGCGTCAACTCTTCTCCAACATCTTTGGCCAGCGAGTCCTTGATCTGCTCAGCCCGGACACCTTCGAGGTTGACGGAATTCGCGATGTAGTTCTGCACGGTTTCAAGCTCCTTCCAGTATGCCTGAACCAATGCGTCGATGATTTCTTTTCGTTTAGACATGGCTCTATCCTTTCTTTTTACATGTTTCTCATTTTTCCGCGATATTTTTTATTCAAAACAGCTCGGTTATCCACTTAACTCAGCACGGTTGCATTTTTTCAGCCAGGCCGCGTAACAACAGCACATGCTTGCACCAGAACCGTCATTCCGGTCTCCCCGCAGGAGAGACCGGAATCCCCCGGACTCTGACACGTGCCAGAAAAGATGAGATTCCGGCACTGCGCTTCGCTTGGCCGGAATGACACTTGCGG
>DRLW01000242.1 GCA_011375275.1 Bacteroidota bacterium | reverse complement strand
TTCCCCGTAAGACTGCACCAACAAGCCTGTCATTTGTAGAGTGCCGCGGCAGCAGCAGTGGCAGTACAGAAGAATGCAAGTGCGGGATAACGATCTCTCTGACAGGTGAAGCCGCACGAAATGCCCGAATCAGCATACCCACAAAACACACGAAGCAAGAAACCCAAACCAGAAAAACTCTGCGTACCCTGCGCCTCTGCGAGAGAGAAAAAAACGAAATGCAAGTACGGGGTAACGATCACCAGACAGGATCAACCGTTCGCAGTACCCGCAAGCCGTCACTTTAACCGAGGGGATTTTCAGCTGCACCTCATGCTTTCTCGCCGACGGTTTCCTGTTCAGCAAAAAGCTTCCAGATCGTTTTGAACAGCTCATCCTTATCGATCGGCTTCGAAATGTAGGCATCCATCCCGGACTCCAGACAGCGTTCCCTGTCGCCCTGCATGGCGTTAGCCGTCAGAGCGATGATCGGGATGTGCCCGCCGGTTCTGCTTTCCTGTTCGCGGATGCGCCGGGTTGTGCTGAGACCGTCCAGTATCGGCATCTGTACGTCCATCAAGATGAGATCATAACTGTCACCTCGTTCGAGTGCGTCCACGACCTCGAGACCGTTGTGTGCAATCTCGACTGTGAAGCCATGTTTTTCCAGCATCTTGCGCGCCAATATCTGATTAACCTTGTTGTCTTCCGCAACCAGAATATGCAATTTCGGTAGGTTAAGCTGGGCCGTTTCCTGACGGGAAACAACCCGGACGGGTTGCGTCTGCGCCTGCGAAGGACTGCTGATGCTTTGCAACAGAATTTCCATCAGGCGGGCGATTTTTATCGGCTTGGTCATGAAATGATGGATGCCAAGTCTGTCCATCTCTTTCCGGCTCAGGCGGTTATCCATGGATGAAGCGATGATGATGACCGCACTGCCTGCCAGTTGCTCTTCTTTGATTTTGAGCGCAGTATCCCGCCCGTCCATGCCGGGCATCATCATATCCAGCAGGATGAAATCCACCTGCTTCCCGCTTTGCTGATACTCGCGCAGGGTCTGTACGGCAAGCTCTCCGCTCTCCACAGAATCTACACTGCAGCCGTGATTGCGAAACAGGCGTTCGAGCAACAGGCGGTTGGTGGTGTTGTCATCGACGACCAGAATGTGCTTGTCGTGCAGAAGTTTTACATCGGTGCGGCTCGCCACTCTGACCTGTGTGGTTTTTTTGCTTTTTTTCGCTTTGATCGTAAACCAGAATGTTGCGCCCTGTCCTGGTTCGCTCTCCAGACCAATTTCACCCCCCATGAGCTGGACCAGTTTTTTACAGATTGCAAGCCCCAGACCTGTGCCGCCATATTTGCGCGTGGTCGAGCCATCTGCCTGCGCAAAGCTTTCGAAGATCAGGGCCTGTTTGTCCTTCGCGATGCCGATGCCGGTATCTTTGACCGCGAAATAAAGGTAGAACTCACTCTCTTTGCCGGTTTTCCCCGGATGCGGGCGCAGCGAAATCAGGATTTCACCTTCTTCCGTGAACTTGACCGCATTGCTGGCCAGATTGAGCAAAATCTGACGGATGCGGACTGGATCCGCTTTAACGAAGGCCGGACTTTGCGGGTCGATATCGATCAGCAGTTCGAGACCCTTTTCATGAGCTTTCGGCGCAATCACTTCGGTCACTCCCTCGATGATCTCCTCGAGAGAGCAATCGACGTATTCGATTGTGAGTTTACCAGCCTCAATTTTCGAGAAGTCGAGAATATCGTTGATGAGCTCGAGCAGGGCTTCTGCACTCTTTTGAATCGCGCGGCTGTACTCACGCTGCTCCTCATTGAGATGGGTCTCCAGCAGCAGTTGATTCATGCCGAGAATGCCGTTCATGGGCGTGCGGATTTCGTGGCTCATATTGGCGAGAAACTCGCTCTTGGCTCTGTTGGCTGCTTCTGCAGCTTCCTTGGCCTGTTGCAATGTCTCTTCGAAGCGTTTACGCTCGGTGATGTCCTCTTTGACGGCAACATAGTGAGTGGTAATGCCCAGCGAGTTTTTGATCGGCGAAATGGCTGCCTTCTCCCAGTAGTGCTCCCCGTTTTTTCTTTTATTGATAAACAGGCCCTCCCACTGCTTGCCTGCGTGTAATGTCGCCCACAAATCTTGATAGGTTTCCGGTGGAGTCTTGCCTGATTTCAACAGGCTGGCGCGTTTGCCCAGAAGCTCGACAAGGCTATATCCGGTGGTCTCCGTGAACTTTGGGTTGACATACTCAATGCGGGCGGAGGTATCGGTGATCATCACCATGCTGGCGCTCTGCTCAACAGCACGCGAGAGCTTGTGCAACTGTTCCTCTGTTTGCTTGCGATGGGTGACGTCGGTCAAAATCGCTGTAATCACCCGTTTGTTTGCTACTTCAGCTACCGAAAAGTTGGCCTCCAGCGGGATCTCTCTCCCATCGCGTGACAGCCCGATCAGTTCGAGCTTATCCCATGATGACAAACGAGGAGAACCGGTTTCGCAGAAGCGCTCGAAACCCGTATTGTGCAGGGATCGATACCGCTCGGGCATGATCATGGTCAGCGGTTTTCCGATGACATCTTCCTTGTTGTAGCCAAAAATCTCTTCAGCGGCGCGATTGAACTCGATGATGTTTCCCTCGTGGTCGGATGACACGATAGCGTCACTGATGGAGTCGAAAATATGTCCATGAATTCCGGCCGCATAGCGCAGAGAGTGCAGCTCGTTGCCGGCCGCTGTGATAATTTCATTATAGTCGGTTAGTTGTGCCTTAAACCGCCAAAACCCGTGAGGCGTAGTTTGGGATGTTGTGTTTCCGGTGATATCCGCCAGTGCAGCGGTCATTTTCGAGACAAGATCCCTTTGTTTCCGGAGGTAGCGGATGATAAAAAACAACGCCAGAATGATAATATTCAGGATGATGCCAAAGTGTAAATGCGAGGAGTCGATGCTGCTGGATATCATGTCCTGGCCAGCACGGCTGCTGGATTGTAGAGCAGAGTCGCGGGCGTACACAGTCGCCGGAATAGCCAGCAGGATGAGCATACGGTGCAAGGAAGCGAAGGTACGAGAAATCCCCTGGGAAAGCCGGCAAAGAAATCGTTTTCTCAACATGGTTGTGATCCTGAAGGAAAGCCGTTCACTATTCTTGTTCTCCTCTCGTCACACCGCTCCAGTGGTGTGACGCCCCTGTACCGCTTCCGCGGCAGCGCACAAGCGCAACGATATACCCCTGCCCGCAAGCGCCCGCGCCGATGCCAGAACCGTCTCATACCGGTTTCCCCGCAGGGAAAGACGGTATCTCCCGGACTCAGGCACGTGCCCGAAAAGATGAGATTCCGGCACTGCGCTTCGCCTGGCCGGAATGACACATGCCGGTAGCTGAGTCGGGCCCGGTTTACTGAGTTAACTGGATACCCGGAAGATAAGTCAGTTTGACTTATATTTATTAATAGGTTAAACCAGGCAAGGTCTGGTTATCCAGTTAACTCAGCACGGTTGCATCTTTCAGGCAGACCGCCTGACCATAGCATGTGCCTATGCTGCAAAATCGTCATTCCGGTTTCCCCGCAGGGGAAGACCGGAATCTCCCTGCCTCAGGCACGTGCCAGAAAAGATGAGATTCCGGCACTGCGCTTCGCTTGGCCGGAATGACAGTTGTCGGTGCCCTGGCAGGCCCGGTTAGCTGAGTTAAATGGATACCCTGACAGGCAAGACTTAAATAAAGCGTCAATTTATCAGCTTACAGACTTCCGACTTCAGATGTTCGGCTATTAAACAAAAAAACCTGAATGCAGGCAGGCAAATGATCGCTATCTTGTGGAATTCTCGGCAGGGAGGGGATGGAAGGCGTAGTTTATTTCCTTCCCCCCGCTCCGGAGCGGGGGAAGGAGACTGGTGCGAAGCCGGTTTATTCAACAAATAACCACTGGGTGGGGGCGGCGAGCAGATGGAAGCATCTTGCCTGCCGGAATATTTGAAGGCAACAAATTTTAGTTCTCCGGCAGCAGCCCCCGGCGTTTCAACAGCGGGGTGATCTCCGGCTCACGGCCACGGAAATTGATATACATTTGCATGGCATCTTCAGTGCCGCCTCGTGAAAGGATGTTGTCGCGAAAAGACTGTGCAGTCGCGCGGTCGAATATGCCGTTTTCTTTGAATGCTTCAAAGGCATCAGCATCGAGCACTTCAGACCAGAGGTAGCTGTAGTATCCGGCCGAATAGCCGCCGACGATATGCCGGAAATAAGTGGTGCGGTACCGGCTGATAATTTCCGGTATCAACCCGATTTTGTCCAGCACAGACTTCTCAAAGGCATTGACGTCGCGCTCCTGCTCCTCAGTCAGAGTGTGCCAGGCCATGTCGAGGTATGAGGCCGCCATGTATTCCACGGTAGCAAAGCCCTGGTTGAACTGTCCGGCTTTTTTGATTTTGTCGATCAGAGATTGCGGCATGACCTCGCCGGTCTGGTAGTGGAAGGCATAGAGCTTGAGCATCTCCGGTTCCAGCACCCAATTTTCCATCACCTGGGAAGGGAACTCGACAAAATCACGCGGTACGTTGGTGCCGGATATCGATGGATACGTGCATTTGGAGAGCAGGCCGTGCAGAGCATGACCGAACTCATGAAACAGAGTGTTGGCCTCATCAAGGCTGAGCAGGCTGGGTGTGCTGGCAGTCGGTTTGGTGAAGTTGCCGACATTGACGATGATCGGCAGAACGCGCTTGCCGTCCATGTTGCTCTGTTCGCGGTAGTTATTCATCCAGGCCCCGCCGCGCTTGCTGGAGCGGTAGAACCAGTCGGACAGATAGATGCCGATGATATCGCCCTTCTCATCGCGCACGACGTAGGTTTTGACCTCAGGATGATATTTGGGGATGTCCTGCTTTTCTTCGAAAGTCAGGCCATAGAGTTTTTGCGCCAGGATAAACGCCCCTTTGATGACGTTGTCGATCTGCAGATAGGGCCGAACTTCGTCTTCATCGAGGTTATATTTCTGCTGCCGGATTTTTTCCGCATAGTACCACCAGTCCCACGAGGCGAGCTTGAAACCGCCACCTTCGGCGTCGATCATGCTCTGCATCATGGCGCGCTCTTCTTTGGCCTTGTTCAGCGCAGCAGGCCAGACTTTGTCGAGCAGCTCGTAAACTTTTTCCGGTGTTTTGGCCATGCGCTCCTCGAGGACATAGTCTGCGTGCGTTTTATAGCCGAGAAGATGGGCTTTGCGGATGCGCAGGTTGGCGATTTCAGCGAAGATTTTTTTGTTATCAAAGGCATCGTTGTTATCTCCGCGCATGATGTAGCCGGTGTACAGCTTCTCGCGCAGATCGCGGCGGTCCGAATATTGGATAAACGGAATCAGGCTCGGCTTGTGCAGAGTAAACAGCCATTTGCCCTCATAGCCCCTGGCTTTTGCTGCCTCGGCAGCCGCTTTTTTGACGCTTTCGGGCAGGCCGGTGAGGTCCTTTTCATCCAGCAGCAGTTTAAAATTGTTGTCTTCTTTGAGCACGTTTTCGCTGAATGCGACTTGCAGAGAGGACAGGCGCTCGTTGATTTTACGCAGCTTGTCTTTGTCTGCTTCGGAAAGATTGGCCCCGCCGCGAACGAACTGCTTATACCCGTTTTCCAGCAGACGTTTCTGCTCGCCGGTGAGGCCAAGTGTTTCGCGCTGCTCGTACAGCGTTTTGACGCGCTGGAACAGGCGCGGGTTGAGAAGAATAGCGTCGTTGTGCTGAGAAAGCAACGGGCTGATCTCCCGCGCGATGGCCTGGCGTGCATCGTTGGTGTTGGCAGAAACGATGTTGAAAAAGACCCCGGCAACACGGTTCAGCAGTTTCCCGGCTCTCTCCATCGCTGCGATGGTGTTGTCAAAAGTCGGCTGTTCCGGATTTGATGCGATAGCCTCGATCTCAGCGAGGTGCTGTTTCATCCCTTCGCGAAAAGCGGGCATGTAATGCTCGTCTTCGATCTGGTCAAAGGGGGCGACTCCATAAGGGGTATCCCATTCCTGGAAAAAGGGATTGCTCTTCTCCTGTGCCTGTGCTGTCAGTCCCATAAACAAAACTCCGGCAAGTAATCCAATTCCTGCTTTTTTTCTTTTCATTAGTTTCCTCCGCTCTTGCGCAATAAAAACGATTGATCACTCCCTTCTGCACATCAGCCCGTACGGGCCTTATGAACCGGGCAATATACTGAGTTTGCCGGAAAAATGACACAACTTTAGCTGTTAATTTTATTTCACGGCCTATAGAAAGATTGGCCGCCGACGATCAATAGGGTTGATATCAGACATCAGGCTGATGAATTCCGGCATGTTGATAGACATGTACAGTACTGATCCCCAAAAAGCAGACAGGAGCTATCGCGTTGAACCAACTGCAGTCACTCCGGGAAGAATTCCGAAATTATCTCGATACGGTCCGTTCTGAGACGATGAGCTGCGAAAATGTTTTGCAGAAGCTGCAGATCTATACTGCGGATGTTTATGAGCGCATCGCTGAACAGTTGCCGGCGATCATGGAAACGATCGAGAGCAATAATGATGAGTCACGCGTTCTGGTTTCCTATTTCATCTCCGGCGATTCCGAGCTGAATCAGGACAGCGTGGTCAGCGAGGAGCTCAAAGATGTGCAGGTGAAATTGGGCGATGCCGCTTCTTCGATGCGCCTGATGCGCACAGATGACAAGGAGCTGTTTCAGCAAATCGAAGAGCAGGTCGGTCAGATGAGCGAAATCCGGGATTCGATCTCAGAGATTGCCCTGATATCTGATGATATCGAATTGCTGTCCTACAACGCAGGCTTTGTCGCCAGCCGGGCGGGTTCGTCCGGGGCAGCTTTTACCTACATCGCGAGGGAAATAAAGAAGCTCTCCAACCGCACGACCAGCCTGGTCGAGCGTATGCGGCGCAATACCGAAGAACTCGTCGAAAGCTATCGTCAGTTCAACGAAAGAATCGAGAAGATCAATACTGAAACAGATGAGCGCCTGAAT
>DRLW01000241.1 GCA_011375275.1 Bacteroidota bacterium | reverse complement strand
TGCCGGTACCGTTGAAATGGCATTCCTGGAAAAGAATCTGATCTGGCTTTCCTTTGTCATGGCTGCTGCTCCCATGCTCGGCTTTATGGGTACGGTTGCTGGTATGATCGTGGCTTTTGAAGAAATCGCCGCAGCAAACGACATCAGCCCGGCCATCGTTGCAGGTGGTATTTCTCAGGCTCTGATCACGACCTTTGGTGGTCTTGTCGTTGCCGTTATCATCCAGTTTTTCCACAACTTTTTCATCGCGCGCATCGACAAGCTGATCGTCGATATGGAAGAAAGCTCAACTGAGTTCGTCGATACCCTTATCGAAATGCAAATGACCAAAAACTAACCGTTGCAGCGGAGCGTGACGAATGATCAAAAAGAAGAAGCGTGAATCAGAGATTCCGACATCATCTCTGGCAGATATTGCCTTCCTGGTGTTGGTATTCTTTCTGCTCACGACGACCATCGACGTGGATAAGGGAATCACTCTGACGCTGCCGGCCAAAGGCGAGGAAACGAAGATTCGTGAAAAGAATATTTCGAATATCCTCATCAACGCCGAGGGCCAGGTGCTGTTCGATGATCAGCCGGTTCCTGTCTATAATATCCGCGAAGTGGTTCGCGAAAAGCTCCTGCAGAACGACAAACTGATTTTTTCTCTCAAGACCGACCGGGAAACTGACTATGAGGTTTACGTCAAGGTTCTCGATCAGGTTAAGCAGGGAGGAGCGAAGCGAATTTCCATCGCGGAACCTGATAAATAATCACTGATGTGAAACCAGGGAATTCAAATGGAATTCAAGAAAAAAGCCGAAGCAGAGGCAACAATCCCGACATCAGCTCTGCCTGATATCGTGTTCCTGCTGCTGATCTTCTTCATGGTAACGACGGTATTCAAGGAATTTACCGGATTGCAGGTGACGTTGCCGGAAGCGAAGCAGATCACAAAGCTGCCGGGCAAGCGTGATGTCGCATACATCTGGATTGACAGAACATCGAACATCTCCATCGATGACAAAATCGTCGATGTGCCGCAGATTTTTGAAATCATGTGGGCAAAGAGAAACAACCCGGTTAACCCGACGCGAGTTACCTCTCTCAGGGTTGACCGCAAGGTCAAGATGGGGCTGCTGTCCGATGTTCAGGAAGAATTGCGGAAGGCCGACTGCCTCTCAGTTAACTATTCAGCAAAACCTGCAAGCTAAACCAAATTGGGTGAGGTCACATGAAGAAAAATCCTGAAGCTGACCTTCGACGGAACTATCGGAAATTGATCGAGATCGGGACGATCTCTGCCCTGGCTTTTATCCTGCTGTTGTTCATGGCATTTCGCCAGGTAGAGATGCATCCTGAAAACGTGGAAATTCCCGATCAGCTCATCGAGGTCGAAGAAATTCCGCCGACGGAGCAAATTAAACGGCCGCCGCCTCCGGCTCGCCCTTCCATCCCGATCCCTACTGAGGATGAGGATGTTCCGGAAGATGAAACCATCGATGAAACAGAAATCGATTTTGACGATATCCCGCCACCGCCGGATGCCCCGCCGGAAGATGAAAGCTCGAACGTCTTTGTCGCTTATGACGAAGCGCCGCAGCCGATCGGCGGTATCGCTGCCATTCAGCGCAAGCTGAAATATCCCGAGATCGCCCGCAAGGCCGGTATCGAAGGCAAGGTCATCGTCAACATCCTCGTTGATGAAAGGGGCCGTGTCGTCGATGCCAAGGTACTGAAGTCCCTCGGGCATGCCGGAATGGACCAGGCTGCTATCAACGCTCTGAAGAGCGTACGCTGGCGCCCGGCCAAACAACGGGACAAGCCAGTGAAAGTCTGGGTTGGTTTCCCGGTTGTTTTCAAGCTGAAGTAAGCGTGAAGTGAAACATACAGTACTCAGAAAAAGCGACGCACACTCCTGCGTCGCTTTTTTTGTCTGATTTCGTCGGAAATTTATCACCTGTTGTATCCAGGCACTGGTTGCATGGGGGCTGCCACCGTTCTGCACCGAAGGAAGAGTCGGGTTTTCGCTGTACGGCAGGCAATCGGCTCATCAGGGAGGCGAAAGTGAGAACAGCCACACGAGTGGATCATGCTGTTGCGCGGACAGGCCGGCGCCGGCCGGCGATGGTGTTTGCCTGTTGTTTGTCCGCCCTGGCCCTCACAATGTGTACGAACCCCTTTGCCCCGAAGCTCGATGAAGATTCCTCCGGCCTGACGTTCATTACCGGGCAGAAAACACCTGCCGATCTCTTTCAGAATTTTGCCTACGCCTATACTTTTCGTGATTCATTGCTCTATGCCGAACTGCTGGACAGCACCTTTCTGTTCGAATATTTTGACCCCAATATAGGCGAATCCGGTGCTTTTGCCTCGTGGAGCCGGGATGTCGAACTGAAAACAACCGGCCGCCTGCTGACTGCTTTTGAGACGATCGAATTAGAGTGGCTGCGCACCATCTATGAGTCCCCGGAGATCGACGGTGAACTGACTGTGCTGAGAAATTTTCGTCTCAGACTGGTCGGCAGGGAGCTGAATGTCATCCTGCAGGGGTCTGCCATACTCACCCTGGTTCGCAATCCGGACGGCAAACTGCGCATCCGGCATTGGGTTGACGAATCAAATCTGTGATGCCTGTACCAGGCAGAGAAAATCGAAAAACTCCACGCCGGGAATAAAGTCGTTCAGTGGCCTGTTTTTCATCCATGAACCGGGAAAACCGGGATGAACGAAAACATGGAGAAAGATATGCTACGAGGAGCGACGATGTCCATCGGTGTGATGCCAATTAAGCTACAGGAAACCGCTATGTCCTCCGTCAATACCCGAGAACAGGAGTTTTCACGCATCGCCTTTGAGCATATGGATGCCATCTACAGTACAGCGTTGCGCCTGGCAAGAAATGAGCAGGATGCAGAAGACCTCGTGCAGGATACCTATATGCGTGCCTTCCGGTTTTTTGATAAGTTTGAACCGGGCACCAATTTTAAGGCCTGGCTGTTCAAAATTTTGACCAATACGTTCATCAACAGTTACCGCAAAAAAACACGCCAGCCCCAGCGCGTCGATTTCGACAAAGTCTCCTATGCGCTGCCGGAGGAAGAGAAAACCGATAATCACGTCAAAGAATCTTCGCCGCGCAGCTTTAACCCCGAGCTCTACCGCAAGCTGTTTGATGACCAGATTACCGAAGCGCTGGACCGGCTGACGGATGATTTTCGCCTCGTGGTTGTGTTGTGCGATATCCACGGTTTTTCATATAAGGAAATTGCCGATATCATCGGTACGCCGATCGGCACAGTGATGTCCCGCTTGTCGCGGGCGCGGAAGATTTTGCAAAAAATTTTGGAAGAGTATGCTGCTAAAGAGGGTTTTATCAAACGGCGACAGGCAGAATGAGGATGAGACATGGGAAAAAAATGTGAAACCATACAGCCGCTGATTACAGGATTCATCGATGAGGAGCTTCCTGCAGACCAGCAGCAAGACGTCGCCGGTCATCTCGAACAGTGCGCAACCTGTTCAGAACTGTACCGGCAGGAACGGGCCGTCAAGGAGGCGGTGCGTGAAAATGTGCGCATGGCGGTCACGCCCGTGCACCTGCGGCAAAATATCCGCCGCCGGATTTCAGAAGCTGCGGCGGCTGCTCCGGGCTTTCTCAAAGCTTTGCAGCAGGTGTTTTCCGCGTACAAACTCAAAAGCGCTTTTGCCCTGACGCTGCTGATCATCGTGGCCGGCATGCCCTATCTGCGCTCAGGCGGGCTCAGTTCGCCGCATCGCGCCGGGCAGGGCGAGTGGATCGTGATGGAAGGTTCGGCAGTGTGCATAGACTGTGAGCTGCTCAAGCAGAAAAACCATGAGGGACATCATCCACACCCGGGCGCACACCGGACTGCCCTGCGTACGAAAGACGGGTTGATCTGGAGTTTTCTGCAGACAGAGCAGGGGATTGACCTGATCAACAACCAGAACGTACTCAACAAAAAAATACGTGTCCGCGGTTATCGTTTACAAGACCAGAAGTATATCGAGGTCGAGGGTTTCGAAGTTATCTGATACGGGTTGCCTTTTCAGCCAGAGCCGGCAGAAATCGTTGAACCACATGAAAAAAATTGGTACTTTCTCCACTCGTTTCTGTTGTGAAGGTGTGGTAGAAAAAATGTGGTTTGTCGATGCTGAAGTCTCTGGCTTTTATCATTAATCCTGTTTCCGGTGTCCATCGAAATGCTGCAAAGCTGGAACGCGAAATTCACGCGTCAGGCAAAGGGCGCCGTTATGTGATCTACACCACCCGCGGCCATGGTGATGCCGGGCATTTTGCCCGCCTCGCTCTCGAAAAAGGGTTTGATGTCGTCGTTGCTGTCGGCGGGGATGGTACTGTCAACGAAGTGGCCTCTGCACTGGTTGGAACAGAGGGCTGCATGGGCATCATCCCGCGTGGTTCGGGCAATGGTTTTGCCAGGGCCCTCGGGCTGCCGCTGCGCATGCGCGATGCCCTGCAGGTTGCTTTCGATGGCGAGATCGTGCGTGCCGATGTCGGCCAGGCCGGGCATCGGTATTTTTGTGCCGTTTGTGGCATAGGGTTCGACGCCGCGATCAGCGAGAAGTTTGAGTTTGCCCGCGTACGTGGCCCGGCAGCATACACCGCGCTGGTCTTGCGCGAGTGGTTGCGTTTTCAACCGCAGCAGTGTACGCTTCGCTTTGACGGCAGGGAAACGTCCGAAAAACGTCTGTTTCTGGCCACCTTTGCCAATACCAACCAGTTCGGCAACGGCGCCATCATCGCGCCGCAGGCCCGGTTTGATGACGGCTATCTCGACCTGTGTCTGGCCGGAAATGTCAGCCGCATCCACCAGCTCGTCGTTGCCCACAGGCTGTTCCGCGGTACCCTTGATCGCGATCCGGATTTTCATTACCACAGGGTGAAACAGGCGGAGGTGCGCATGCCCGGCCCGATTCGTTTTCATGTCGATGGCGAGCCGGACAGTATCGATGCTGACCATCTGCCGATTCGGGTCATCCCCGGGGCGCTGCGCGTGGTCATCCCTCGCGAAGCAGCGCGATCCGCTGCACAGCAGAACGGCCGTGAGGAATTTTCCCGAATCATTCCAACATAATTCGTCGTGCCCGGGTTATCCATCTGAACCCAGCTAACCGTGCTTGATACAGCAATCGACATCTGTTATTCCGGCCAGGCGAAGCGCGCTGCCGGGGTCTCATCTTTTCGGGCAGGCGCTTGCGGCAGGGGGGATTCCGGATGGGGGCGGG
>DRLW01000240.1 GCA_011375275.1 Bacteroidota bacterium | reverse complement strand
GCGTACCATATCGACGATGCCTCCTGTCTCCTGAGCCGGGATGAAATCCGTTATCAGCCCGTTTATACCCGCGAGCTGAAACAGAAAAAAGGCTGGCTGCCGGAGAGTACCCGCATCATCGGCATCACAGCCGGGGCCTCCACGCCGAATAACAAAATCGGAGCGATCGTCAGCCGTCTCGCGCATCTGTACGGCATTTCACTCGATGAAGTACTTCAGTAACCGGGCACGAGTTTCGAGCACACCAGGTGATTGCACCTCTGCAAAAAAGCCCTCGCGTTTTGTGACGACGAGGGCTTTTTCTGTTCCGGTACTTGTTTCCCGGCAGTACATCAGTACTTATTGCTCTGCTCCTCAACGGCCGCAACCGTCCTGGCCGTGATTTCTCCGCGGATGTATGTCCGCTTATCTTTGGTTTCGATGGTTATTTCATTCAGCGCATCGACGGCGGCCGGGTTGTCAACCATGGCCAGGCGTGCCGCCGCAAGGCCACCGCGGGCGAGGTCTGCGAACAGGCGGCTGTTCTGTTCTTCATCGAACTGCAGGAAACCCTCAAAATTCAGCTTGTCGCTGAATTCAGCGGAAAGGGCGAACCGCCGCGCCATGAGCAGAGGGGCAAAGCGCTCGGTAAAAGGATTGTTTGACTTGCCGGGCAAGAGCTCATTCATACCTTTGTTGACCACAACCCAGAAATGTTTGCCGCTGCGGACATCCTGCAACATATCACGAAAATTATCTTCCTTGTTGCGCGTGCCTGCGGCTATCTTTTCCAGCCAGCCCGAGTTGCCGATGAGGATGTTTTGATCGTCGAGGAGCAGGATGGAGCCGTTGTCGTCATGCTCGTTTTTAAACATGATTTTCATGTTGATGCTCTTCTTGTCCCACTCGCCCGGCTTTTCCTGCAGGGTTTCATCCAGTTGGCCGGCAACTTTTGCGAGATCGAAATTTCCATTCACGACAACCGCTATTCTGTCATCAGCGTTCCGGCCCTCACCGGATGCAAGGGCAAAATAAACAGCGACGATATCTTTTTTGAGATCGATTCCCGTTTTTTCGAAGAACTCATCCACAGACTTCCGGTCTTTCTCTGAATGCCATTTTTCCTGCAACAAGTCCTCATTCTCTTTTACGAAAACCGAATTGTTTATCGCACGCACATCAGCAAACATGATGACTTTGCTGGCGGGCGGCAACAGCTCCAGCTCCTGGTACGATGCACGCCCCGAAAAAGGGGTGCCGCCGCTGTCGCAGGAATACTGTAGCAGAGCTGTTGCCAGCACTGTACAGACGATCAGAAAACGCTTCATGATGACCTCCCTGTTTTAGCTTGACAATTCATAAATCTGAGATTTTTTTCGCTGATTTATTCTGAAGTGGCAGAAGACCAAAGCCCCGGCTTTGACCAAACCGGGCTGCGCTCTGGCACAGACTGGTAAAAGCTGGTGTCTTCTTCCAGCTCAGTAGTTTCTTTTGTTGAAAATCAAAATTGCTAAAATGAAATAGACCACTCCCAGAGCCAGTGAATGCCAGAGAGCATTCCACGACGTGATCGGCTGGTTCATAACCACGAGCCGGGTGATATCGCCGACTTCGAAGGTACGCGGTGTCATGGTGTAGAGAACATCGAGCAGATACTGCCACACTTTGTCAGTCAGCAGGGCATAGATTCTGTCGCGCTGTGCCAGCATGGGGCTGAAAAACAGGATGAGGTACGCGCCCATAATCGTGACGGCTGAGTTCTGCACCGCGACACCGAGGAAAACCATGAAAGCGTACAGAACGGCGAACGTCAGCACGATGATCAGGCCGGAGAGCAGAAAAGGCCAGTGCCAGAAGCCCGACTTCAGCGAGAGAATCAGCCAGGCACCGCCGACGAGATAAAAGACGTTGAAAGCAACCACTGCCAGAGCGCCGGCGCTGCGCCCGAACAGCAGCATGCTGCGCGAAATGGGCCGTGCCAGCAGCCAGTCGATGTTTCCCTTTTCCAGCATGTTCGGCACCAGAGAAGCAGTGGCAAAAATCGAGAAAAATATTCCCCCCGTAAACAGAAATGCAGACAGGGTGGATTGGATGCCGATGATGATGAGCCGCAGTTGTTGATCGACGTTTTTGACATCCTGATTGAAAAATCGGAACGAAGCAAGGGCCCCATCGACGACATCGATATTGACAGCGAGAAGCAGGATGGACAGGATGATCGTCGAGATGATGAAAAAGGCGATGAAGGTTTTTCGGGCAAAGGATTCGCGGAACGTGTAATAGGCTACGGCAAAAGTTTTAGTCAGCATCGTTCGCCCCCGTCTTTGCTTTGGTCTCGAAAAGGGTGTTCAAATCGGTTTCGCTGTGTCCGCGGACGGCCTGAAAGAAACTGTCTTCAAGGGATTGTTTGTGGGGGATTATGGCTTCGATCAGAAGGCCCTGCTGGCGCAGGCTGTCGATAGCTGCGTTCAGGGCTTTGTTATCGCGCACGGTGATTTCGTAATGATCGTTGTGGGCAATGACGGACTGGGTGTGTTCTTTGAGAACCGGCTCGATCTGCTGCGGCGTACCCTCGATATAGAGCTGGAAGCGCCGGTCGGATGTCGTCAGTTCGTGCACCGAGCCCTGGCTGACGAGTTTGCCCTTGTTGAGTATGGCCACCTGGTCGCAGATTGTTTCCACTTCGGACAGCAGGTGTGAGTTGAGGAAGATGGTTTTGCCGCTGTTTTTTAGTTCCAGCAGCAGGTCGCGGACTTCCTTGCGCCCGATTGGATCGATGCCATCGGTCGGTTCATCGAGGAAAATCAGGTCTGGATCATGGATCAGCGCCTGAGCCAGTCCGAGGCGCTGCATCATACCCTTGCTGTATTTTTTGATCCGCGTATTGCGCCATTGCCACATATTCACCCGCTTGAGCAGCAGCTCGGCGCGCGTTTCTCTTTCCGCTTTGGAATGCATGCCGGACAGGCGGCCGCAGTAGTCCAGCAACTGGGAGCCGGTGAGAAAGAGTGGAAAACGGTGATTTTCAGGTAAATAGCCGATGCGTTTTCGGGCGTGGTAGCGTTCGGTGGGCACGCCGAACAGCGTTGCAGATCCTGTGGAAGGCCGGGTGAGTCCGAGCAGAATTTTGATAAAAGTCGTTTTCCCGGCTCCATTCGGGCCGAGCAGGCCGAAAATAATGCCGGTCTCGACATCGAGAGAAAAATCCTGCAGCGCGCGAATTTTACCGCGGCTGAAAGTGCGGCTGATGTTCTCTGCGTGGATAGCTGAGGGCATGTTTCACTCCCTGAGAAGTTCTGTTCGTGGCCCGCCGGGGCCATGCGCGAAGTGCTGAATTGTCGATAAACGCGTCACACTCGGTTCTCATCATCAGAGTACAGAGAAAAGTGATAGCGGGTTCAAGTATTATCTCCAATCGCGTTTACCGCCGACAGCCTGGCCCTGCTGCTGACAGTTTCTCGGGTGGCACCGGGGTTGTTCAGAAACCAACGCTCTGCATTGGGAAAGTCAGGTCTCAGATTCAAATTGACAGGGAAGGCTACGGCACGATAGTGGGAATGTTTCTGGTGAATTCAAAAAGAAAAAGCCCGGGGGAGAGGGACCCGGGCTTTTTACATCAGGCAGTTCTGGGGGGGGAAGGAGGAGATATACCTGATGGTATTTAGACAGCGGAACCGGGAGAAAAGTTTCGTTTTTTATCATATCGAGTGAAAATACGGATTTTTCCTCTCATTGCAGTAGCAGTTTTTGGGGAAAATAGGCGATGATAAAGCGTTCGTAGTGCACGCTTCAGCGTGCCCAACGACCCGCCCACACGCAAAGCGAAAAACCAAAAACAGAAACTCAGCGTCCCCGGCGACTCAGCGAGAGAAAAAAACGATTTACAGCGGCAGCGGCAGTTTTTTGGGAAAATATAGGCGATGATAAAACGTTCGTGGTGCACGCTTCAGCGTGCCCCAACGACCCGCCCTCACGCAAAGCGAAAAACCAAAAACAAAAGCTCTGCGTCCCCGGCGCCCCAGCGAGAGAAAAAAGCGATTTACAGCGGCAGCAGCAGTTTTTTGGGAAAATATAGGCGATGATAAAACGTTCGTAGTGCACGCTTCAGCGTGCCCCAACGACCAGCCCTCACGCAAAGCGAAAAAACCAAAAACAGAAACTCACGTCCCCGGCGCCCCAGCACGAGAAAAAAACGATTTACAGCGGCAGCAGCAGTTTTTGGGGAAAATATAGGCGATGATAAAACGTTCGTAGTGCACGCTTCAGCGTGCCCCAACGACCCGCCCACACGCAAAGCCATAACGCCCCCCAAAAAAAATCAGCGCGAGCCAAAAAAGGAGATACCAGCACGGGCTGACGATACGTTCGCCGTGCCCTGAAGCTTGGATATCGAGCATTTTTCCGGAAGATACCCCAGATATTGAACCATGAAGGCAAAAAAACACATTTCGTTTTTTGCATATGGTGGTGATCAGGTGTAATAAAATAAAGATTGATCCTGTCATTAATCTTTTCGGCAAGCACCGTGATCGTGGATCAGGATCAACGAGCGTGATGACTCTGAAAAACCAGAGCTGTGAATTTTCAGATGAGTTGACAAGAGTGGCGAGGAATCCAGGGAAGATTCCTGAATTTTTTCTGAGGGATTACAATAGAGGGAATTACTGTAAGGCCTCCAGCAACTCGGATGACTCAACTATGGGAGAAGTCTATGCAGCCGACTATTCGGTGCGCAAAATCGTTGGCCGGATAATCGGAGTCAGCCCGTCGATCGTGCGGCTGCGCAGAGCAGCCCGGAAACTCGCCAAAGTCGACGAGACAGTCTTGATCACCGGAGAGCCGGGTACGGGCAAGCGCCTGCTGGCCCGGACGATCCATCAACTCAGTGCCCGCCGGGAAGCACCCTTTATCGAAGTACACAGTGGGCATCTCTGCCTGCAGCATAACGGATTCAGCAACGGCAGCAGCGAGAGCGTCCTCATCGACCTGCTGGAAAAATCTGCAGACGGCGTTCTGTATATCTCCAGAATCGAGGAGCTGGCCCCCGAAATTCAGATTGAATTGCTGGCCTATCTCGGCGGAGAAAATGGTTACAGCAAAAGGGCGCCTGGCATGTCCCGGCGTCCCCATCTGATTCTGAGCTGCGAGACGGAGCCTGACGAAGCTATAAGCAGCAAAAAGTTGCGCTCGGACTTCTTCTATGCTGCCAGCAAGATTATGCTGAATGTACCGCCATTGCGGTATCGTAAGCAGGATATCCCGCATCTGGTCGAGCATTTCATCCGCCAGGCTGGTACCCGGCTTGAAACAGATATCGATTTTCAGGGCATCAGCGATGAAGTGTACGATGCGCTTATGGCCTATGAATGGCGCGGCAATGTCGCTGAGCTTGAGAACAGCATCACCACGCTGGTCGCAACTTCGGAACAGGGCAAAGTGGTTCCTGAAATTTTACCGTTTCTGCAGGAAACCGAGCCGCTGCGGCCCCTGCAGGGCAAATCCCTTCCCGAAGCCATTGCAATGGTTGAGGACTATCTGTTGCGCAAAGCCCTCGGTCGATTCGAAGGAAACCAGACGCGGGCGGCGCAGTTTTTGAAAATTTCCGAAGCGTCATTGCGCTATAAGTTGAAGAAGTACAATATTTTAAATAAATAAGGTTCCGGGTATCCAGTTAACTCAGCAAACCGGGCTCCGCTCAGATACCGGCATCTGTCATTCCGGCCAAGCGAAGCGCAGTGCCGGAATCTCATCTTTTCCGGCACGTGCCTGAGTCCGGGAGATTCCGGTCTTCCCCTGCGGGGAAACCGGAATGACG
>DRLW01000239.1 GCA_011375275.1 Bacteroidota bacterium | reverse complement strand
TCAAGCCACGACAAGCGAATCCCCGACATCGAGAATCCGGACGTCACCGCCCTGGGCCGAAACTTTTCCGGCAAATTCCTGCGGATCGACATCGATCAGATCAAAAGTCTTGTAGTGGATCGGAACCGTGAGTTTTGGTTGCAGGAACTCGACCGCTTTGACGGCATCATCGATTCCCATCGTGAAATTGTCTCCGATCGGCAGCAGCGCAACATCGATATCGTTCATATCCCCGATCAGCTTCATATCGTAAAACA
This sequence comes from Bacteroidota bacterium, assembly GCA_011375275.1. Classification (GTDB taxonomy): domain Bacteria; phylum Zhuqueibacterota; class Zhuqueibacteria; order Zhuqueibacterales; family Geothermadaptataceae; genus Geothermadaptatus. The sequence continues at coordinate 9,938 of DRLW01000239.1, read as the reverse complement.
GGCCTGTATCACCAGCGTGATAAATGGTTTTGCCGGCAATCGTCAGCAACACACCTGCGGGATTGCCGAGAGTGATGATCTCATTGTTTTCTGTGACAAAGCCACTCCCATGATGCGCAATCGTCAGCTTGACCCTGCCGAATGGAAACTGCGCCGCACCGCCGATGTGCATAGGGTGTATTTTTTCCACACCCTGCTGGTTGCAGTAGGTCGCGATCTCGAAATTGGAGATGACCATGGCGTCGTTCTTTTTGGCGATCTCGATGGTATCACCGAGATGATCACCATGCCCGTGTGTGACGATGACATACTCACAGGCGATTTCCTCCGGCCCGAGGCGGGCGAGCGGGTTTCCAGAGAGAAAGGGATCGATGATGATCCTGTGCGCATCGGATTCCACAAAAACACATGCGTGTCCCAAAAACGTCAGTTTCATGGTGCACCCTCCGTTTTTAGTCATTCACATCGTTCACGATTTTTCACATATTTTAAAAACGGCTCTTTCCCAGATTGTGTGGTCTGGGGAATTATCGTTTTGCAACCCCGGTCGGTGTTGAGGGTTGTCAAAATGATATTTGTCCTCGGTCCAATTTTGGGGATTGTTGACGATATAATTCCGGATGCGACCCGCAGTGTAGGGGCGACCGGCGGGTCGCCCCTACATAATTGCGTTGCCAGAATTTTTGTCCAGCTTGCCTCGATATTTATTTATCCGTGGCACCCGTACCGCGATAGGAATGCCGCAGTACAATCCGGGAACCAACGCGTACCGCGACATTTATGTCGCGTCTCTGACAGCACCATCAAACCAGCCTGAATAACGATATGGATCATACCTCGCGGCATGAATGCCGCGGTACAGCCGGGGCACCACCCCATACCTCGTCAGTTGTATCACAATCACAACCATCCCCGTCCCCGCCGGATGGCCTACCCGAGGTGGTGGGAAATCAGTTGCATGAATTCATCCCGCGTGCGCTGGTCATCGCGAAAGGCGCCATACATCGCACTCGACTTGACGGTTGTATTCTGTTTCTCGACCCCGCGCATCATCATGCACAGATGCCGAGCTTCGGTCACAACCGCAACGCCGGCAGGCTGCAGGTACTCCATCAGCGTCTCGGCGATCTGGGTGGTCATGCGTTCCTGCACCTGCAATCTGCGAGCAAACACATCGACGATACGCGGGATTTTGCTCAAACCGATGATTTTTCCGTTGGGAATATACCCCACATGGCACTTCCCGAAAAACGGCAGCATGTGGTGCTCACAGAGACTGTAAAAATCGATATCATTTACGAGCACCATCTCTTCGTAATCTTCCGTAAAAATAGCGCCGTTGATGATTTCACTGATGTCGGTTTTATAGCCGCCGGTAAGATAATGCATGGATTTGGCGACACGGTGAGGAGTGCGCACAAGCCCTTCACGCTCCGGGTCCTCACCGATTTCGACGAGCATACGACGAACGAGTTCTTCCATCTATTTTCAACTTTCCTGTTTTTTCGGCCTGGAGAATACTTATTGTTCGACTGAACAAACGAGCACAAACACAGGCGTTTTCTGAGTTTGAGTCGCACGAGCTGCGAATACTCGCAGAGCATGAGACAGCGGGTTAACCAGATCACAATTTTCCGCACAGAAATATTCCGTTTTTCTTGCGCTCCCCGCTTTTTCTCTTTAAAGCTGTAAGTTCAGAGTTCGCGTAATGGCCTTCTCTCTGCAACGCTTCGAGAATGGAACAAGTGATATTTCCGAGATCAGCACACCGCAGGATTCACTGTCCAGCGCCGTATCGCGGCGAAGGGATTGCCCGGCCTGCACTCCGGCACTGTGCCGCATTCCGCGCAGGGCAGCGAGGGAAGGCAGCCCCCTGAGCCAGGGGCTGGACAGGAGCAAAAAACTCTCGCGTTGAGAGTTTTCAGATGTGAACAAATGAAGCCGGCGTTTCAGGGCAACGGCTCATTTATTGACAGATTTACCGAGGATTTTTTCGACAGTCTGCAACGTACTGTCGAAATCGCCGTTACCGCCTCGTTCATCATCGATGCGGATTTTCGTGATGACCCGATCCGTCATTTCCTTGATTTTTTCGTGACAGCTTTTAATCACCGGCATCACCTCATCCCAGTCACCGGTGATAACCGTCCCCATCGGAGTCAGTCTGTATTCCAGCCCGCTTTGGTCGATGATGCGCACGACCTCGGCAACGTACTTACCTATTTTCTCATCCTGACCTACCGGAAGTACACTCAATTCTACCATCATTGCCCTGCTCCTCGTTGTGCTAACCCCGATCTACTTACTTCGATAGCGCTTTGCGCCAGGAAACTCGGGATAACTGAAAATGTTGTTTGACAGAGTGCTCATAACTGTTCAGCCAGCCGGACGATGCACCGTGTGGCCTGCGCTTCCTGCGGCCGGGATGAGGCAAAAAAAGCAGGAACCCTGAGACGAGGGCTGAACAGTTACGGGTGCTTTCTTATGATCTTTTGAAAAAATACTGTGAAATCTGACGCTGTGATATGATGATTTTTTCAGGCTATTCACGATTTGGTTCAGGCATGACACCCTCAACCCATGCCGCTCCGTCCTGGTCAAATTCTTTTTTCCAGATCGGAACGGTTTTTTTCAACGTATCGATCGCGTATCTGCATGCTTCAAAGGCATCACTGCGGTGTGCGCAGGCCACGACGATCACGACACTTGCCTCGCCAATTTCCAACATGCCGAGGCGATGCACGATCGCCATCTCCTCTACCGGCCAGCGCTCGCGCACCTGCTTTTCGATGCGCTCCATCTCCCGGACAGCCATTTCAGCATACCCCTCGTACTCCATTCTCATGACTGTGCGCCCGTCCGCATGATTTCGCACCGTGCCGATGAACGTGCACACACCGCCGGCCGCTGGATTCTCCGCGCCGGAGAGAAGCGCCGTCACATCGATCGGCTGTCGTGTTATTTCAACCACATCAGCCTCCCGAAATAGGGGGAATCAGCGCCACTTCATCGCCATCGTTGACGATCGTGGCTGGTTCGGCATATTCACCGTTGAGGGCAAAACTCGTGATGGTCTGATAGCGCGTGAGCCCGGGATGGTCGGCACTGAGCTGTTCGAACAGCTCAGTCAGGGCGACTGGCTCCGGCAGTTCGAGTGTGACCTGCTCGCGTCCGGCAATCTCGCGCAGAACAGCAAACAGTTTGACATCGACCTTCATTTCATGCCTTTCACTCTGTTCAATTGGTATGTTCGTCAAAGGGAATATTTTTCAGGCCATGGGCCAGAACTCTTGTTTTCAAACGTTCATCGATTATCTGCACGAAAAACGTATAGCGTTTTTCAAGCTCATCGAGTTGCAGCAGCTCATATCGCGTTCGCACATCGATATCGAGCAACATGATCGCCCGGTTGAGCAGGATACCCGGGTCCTGTTCTGCAAGCATCATACGATGCAGCGTAGAGGTATGGCACAGTACGGTGCCGAAATATGCCACGATTTTTTCGCGCATGTGGCGATACAGCCGCCCTTTCTCGGCGTCCGTATAAGGGAAATCCTTTTCCGGTAACAGCACGACCTCGGCTGAACGCCAGCACTGGGTTGGGCAGAGTTTTTCGACGGCGAAGCGCGTCGTGCCGCGCAGCAAAATATTGAACCGCCCGGCAGGTAATTTCTCATAAACCTCGATCAGACCGGCACACCCAATCGCCTCGACAGCAGCATCACCATGATAGTTGGCTTCCCAGCCATCTTTGAGTAAAACCATGCCGATGGTTTTGTCACTCTTCAGTGCAGCGCGGATCATCGCCTTGTATCTCGGTTCGAAGATGTGCAGAGAGAGCAGGCCACCGGGAAACAGAACGACATTGGGTAAAGGAAAAACTGGCAGGAAATGCTGCATCAGGCGGCGTCCTCTTGTTTTTGCGTACTCCCTATCCTATCATACGCCCAGCGTGCGGTAGTGCGCAAGAGTTCGTCTTCGTGTTCGAGAAAAGGCGCAATGTAGGCTCTCATCTCCGGCTGGCGGCTGTTTCCGGCCGCGATGAGCACATTGCGCATGAAACCGCGAAACTTCGTCCGCTTCACCGGCGATTTGCGGAAGCGCCGGCGGAACGCCTCCTCATCGAGCTGGAGTAGTTCCTTAATCGCCGGATTGACCGCTCCTTCTCTCGGCTGCACGCCCGGCTCAAGACTGACCGGTGCTCTGCGATTCCACGGGCACACGTCCTGACAGATGTCACAGCCAAAGATGTGGCGACCCATTTCTTCCCGTAATGCCTCGGGAATTTCGTCCTTTTTCTCGATGGCAAGATAGGAAATACATCGGTTCGCGTCAAGCACATTAGCTTCAATCAGAGCCCCGGTCGGGCAGGCATCGAGGCAGCGAGTGCACGTGCCGCAGCGATCGGGCATCGGCTGGTCAGGGTGCAGTTCTGCGTCGGTAATAATCAGCGCAAGAAATGTATAAGAACCCAAAACCGGATTGATAAGACAGGTATTTTTTCCCAGCCAGCCGATGCCGGCGTGTTGTGCCCACGCCCGTTCGAGCACAGGGCCGGTATCGACATAGTAGCGCCCGCTGCACCCGGGGGCCAGCTCGGTGAGGTACGCGTACAGAGCACGGATTTTTTTCAGCACAAAATCATGATAATCATCGCCCCAGGCGTAACGGGAAATCCAGCCATCCCCTTCTGCATGCGCATCGGTAGAACGCGGAGCCCGGGTGTTGTACACAAACGAGCAGACGATGATGCTGCGCGCCTGAGGCACGATGAGCCCGGGATCGTGCTTCTTTTCCCGGTGCCTGCGTAAATAGTCCATGTCTGCATGAAATCCGTGCTCAAGCCAGGCGTCATAATGCTGCATATCCTCAAGCTGCTCGACAGGCGCAACACCACATTCGGCAAAACCGAGTTCCAGGGCGCGCAGGCGCAGTTTTTTTGTGAGGGTGCTGGCTTCCATCTCTGTCATTTTATCCGCCGGGAAAGCCCGTTTGATGTTTGGCACAATCAGACATCTGCCAGTTTTTTCGCTTCACGCAGACGATTTTCCCGCCGGATCGCGGCCTGTTCCCAGCGTCGTTTTTCCTCATCGGTCTGCGGAATGTATTCGGGTACGGGAATCGGTTTGCCATCCTCACCGAGGGCGACAAAAGTCAGATAGGCCGTGCTCGTGTGCCGGCATTCACCTGTGAGCATATTTTCGGACATCACCTTGGCGCCGACTTCCATCGAGGTGCGAAAGGCACGATTGAGCGCCGCTTTGACGATGACCAGCTCGCCGACTTTGATCGGATGTTTGAAATCGAGGTGATCGATCGAGGCGGTGACGACCGGTCTCCGGCAATGCCGGGAGGCAGCGATGGCACAGGCGATATCGATCAGGTGCATCACTTTGCCGCCGAGCAGGTTGCCCAGGGTGTTGGCATCATTGGGCAGTACGATCTCTGTAATCTGTGCGATGGGTTTGCGGGTTTCTTCCACGGTCACGGTTATCTCCTGTATCTTGGCTATTCGAAGTATCTCTGGTCCATCCCGGTTCCCGGACACTGCACTCCCCCGTCCTGACCGATTTACAAAACAGTCTGTGTGCACTGAAAAATGGGAAAGCTGAAAAAGTTTGGCCTGCAGAATGCTTGCTTTCAGCGCATCGATGAGTGTTTGCTGGGAGTTCACAGCAGGATGTACGCATCTTTCAGGCCGGGAAAACCGGGAAAATGTGCATGTGCCTAATATAAAAAAGGCTGGACACTTTGCCAGCCTATTCTCATCACGGGGGAGAAAATTCGGGGGAAAAGCGAATGTATTTTTTCAGAGCCAGATTTCCATGCCCTCTTTGCCCGCAACCGAGTTTTTGAAATATCCCTGAGCGATTTTCTCTATTTTTTTCATTTGATCATCGTCATGAGAAGGGTCATGGTGGAAGAGGATGAGCTTACCGACCTGCGCTTTTTTCGCAACCTCGCACGCCATTTCGATGGTGCTGTGGCCGTAGCCCTGCTTGGGATTGGCCGGATCGGTATATTCGTGCTCCAGATACTGGGCATCGTGGATCAACACATCGGCGCCGCGGGCAAACGCAATCAGACGCGAATCCCCACCGACATAGCCTTCCGTATCTGTTGCATAGACGATGCTTTTGCCATTGACAGCGATCCGATAGACAAAGACGCCATCTTTTGGATGGGCATAGCTTCTGAAAGCTGTGATCGTGAGGTCTTCCGGAGCTATGTCATCGACTTTTTCCCGGATATTGTAGAGCGTGGGATGGTTGCCCGAATTGCGCAGGATCAGTTTATCGGTATCTGTCATGTTCTGGATGATCTTTTTCGAGTTCATCTCTTCAAAACGCACCGGGCAAAAAGTAGGCTCCATAGACAGAGAAATGCTGGACAGCAGGTCCTCGCCCAAAAGCTGCGGCCCGAACAGATACAGAGAACAATAGGCCTGGTAGGCAGGAGCAAAAAAAGGCAGGCCCTGGATATGGTCGTGATGGGTATGGGTCAAAAGGACGGTCAGGTGCAGGGTTTCCTCAGCGCCGTTTTCACGGTCAGCCTGGTATTCCCGGAGTATTTTTTCGCCTAAGGGTATGATGCCCGTTCCCGAATCAAGAATCAGACGATGCTTGCGGTTACGGATCTCGACACAGGAGGTATTGCCTCCAAATTCAACCGTTTTTTCTCCGGGGACGGGATAACTGCCGCGAACTCCCCAAAGTCTGATCAGCAGATCATGCTGCTTCATAGAATCCTCTCGACGTCCAGCCAGCGGGGCCGGCAGAAAGATCAACAATCAATCCCGCCGCACCGGCTCAGGAAAATCAACGGAACAGGCATTCTTTTTCCGAACGCGATTTCCCGTCATGAGTTCATTTTTTAGTAAAAAATATACATGGTGAAACAGATGCATCACCCGATTTCATAGCGTGAGCAAACAGAGATGGCCACTCGATCGACGCATCAAATTTAATACCATAATTATTCCGTGCGGGCGAGAGCAAAGCCCAATGCCGGTTTTACTGCAAAAAATGTGTGTTCAACGGACTTTCCGCTATCCGGCCTCTCTGGTGCGCATCCTTGCTTGACAAATTTTTCGGAATAAGTCCCTGCGTGGTATGGTCAAGGTAATGTACAGCAAAGAACGTTTCAATGCAGATTAAGAATTCGTAATTTCGATCGAATAATCACGCAAAACGCATCACATGATAAAAATATACGGCACAAACGCCCTCACCTCATTTCATCTCTCATCTCGTGACACCGCTCCTGCGGTGTCACGCACCTCCCGACGCTCCAGCGTCACCACCACCCAACCCGGCAGGCCGAGACTACCCACGCCAAACAAAAATGCTCTGTCTCGGGCAGGTAAAAGGTATGCAGTCAACTCGGCTAACTGACCTGAGCCAGATACCCTCTTCTGTCATTCCGGCCAGGCGAAGTGAAGTGCCGGAATCTCATTTTTTCGGGTACGAGTCTGAGTCTGGGAGATTCTGGTTTTCCTGCAGGGAAACCGGAATTATGGCTCCGGGCGAGTGCGCTTCTGTTCATCCGGTGCCACGCACCCCCGGCGCTCCAGCGTCACCAGCCAACCCGGGCTACCCCACACTGTTCCTGCTCAGCACGCCCGACACAGTGCGTGACATGACGCAAACAGGCAAAAAGCCCGGACAGGACCGAACTATCACGAAAAAAATCTACGCAAGATTCTGGTTATCCACTTAACTCAGCACGATTGCATTTTTTCAACCAGACCGCGTGACAACAGAACATGCCTGCCCCAGAACCGTCATTCCGTTTTCCCCGCAGGGGAAGACCGGAATCTCCCAGACTCAGGCACGAGCCAGAAAAGATGAGATTCCGGCATTGCGCTGCGCTTGGCCGGAATGACACATGCCGGTATCCGGGCCAGAGCCCTGTTAGCTGAGTTAACTGGATACCCGGGACGCAAGGTTCTCATAACACTGATGAAACGGACTTTGTAAAACGAGTGGATTTTCAGATTAAACGAGGCATGCATCAGGCAGCAGCATACGCAGCCTGACTATAAGCGACGAGTGCACGGCGGGTCTGCCAGATATTGGTGCTGTTCTGCTGCTCATCATTGAGCTCGCTCTGCTGTGCTCCACCGGACGGTTCCTCAGTCGGGTTCCCGCTCTCATCCTGCAGCATTTCCCGCATGGCCTGCGCGGATTTCATCGCCGCGCTCGCAGCGATATTGCGATCAGCACCCGAGGGGTTTTGCGGCGCCAGCGCTGCCTTGCGGATGATCGCCATCTTGCGGATCGTCGCCTGCGGATCATCCGGCACTTCGCTGGTGTCGATCGGGACTTCGCCGCCGGTAGCATACCTGCGGCCATCAGGCCCGGTTTCGAACGTATAGCTCGCTCCCCCACGTGCATAGCCCCCGGCAGCAGAGAGATGCGCCTGCTCATGCGCGCGCACTTCCCGGTCGCGTTTCTGCAGCTTTTCAACCTGCTGCTTTTCCTCCTCGGTCAGCTCCGCATCACGACGGGCAGGTGCTGCCTGCTTTTTTTCGACGGCCTGTTGCAGTTTATCTGCTTCTTCGACAGGCGCAGCCTCAGCAGCAGAGGAAGCCCGCTCTCCCCCGGCCTGCTCTGCCTGAGCCTTCACATAGCGAGCCCGCAGGGCGAAGATTGAACTATATGAACTATCGACATTCATGTGGTCTGGGCAGCCTTCTCAAATTCTGTACACAAACAGGCACATCGCTGGAAAAACCGGGTTAGCCGGACGATCCGGAAACAGGATGCGCATTCATCCCGGTAGCCAACGCGCTACCTGTTCGGGTTCCGGCGGATATCCTCACTATCGGCAGAAACGCGATTAGTTTAACGGCCGGAGCGCTGACACAGGTCAGATAAATTTCCCGGCCGGCCGGCTTCTTTGTTCTTGCCTTTTGACTGTTGGCCGTGTACTTTGCGTGCCTGGTTATCCCCATAACTCAGCACGGTTGCATCTTTTCAGCCGGACCACCTGACAACAGCACGTGCCTGCACAAAAACGGTCATTCCGGTTTCCCCGCAGGGGAAGACCGGAATCTCACGGACTCTAGCACCTGCCTGAAAAGATGAGACCCCGGCACTGCGCTTCGCTCGGCCGGAATGACACATGCCGGTATCTGAGCCAGGCCCCGGTTAGCTGAGTTAACTGGATACCCGGACTTTGCTTGCTTTAAACGGTATCACGCAACTGAATATAAACCCAAGGGAGTTTTGATCGTGTCTGCCCTCATCAAGGCACTGCAGGAGATCACCGGCAACGACCGGGTTCTGACCTCACCGGAAGACCTCATCACTCTCGGGTATGACGGCACGCCGGTACTTGAAAACGCGCCACTGGCGGGCGTCATTCCTGCAGATGCCGAGCAAGTTTCCCGAATCATGCGTCTGGCCAACGACAGCGGTACTCCGGTCGTGCCGCGCGGTTCTGGTACCGGGCTGAGCGGTGGCTCTGTCCCGGTACCGGGCAGCATCGTCATGCTGTTCCCGCGCTGGAACAGGATCATCGAAATCGACGAGGCCAACCTGACCGCAAAGGTGCAGGCCGGCGTCATCACCGCGGACCTGCACGCTGCCGTTGAGCAGCGCGGGTTGTTTTATCCCCCGGACCCGGGCAGCATGAAAATCTGTACCATCGGCGGCAACGTTGCGGAGAACTCCGGTGGGCTGCGCGGCCTGAAATACGGCGTTACGGCAAACTATACCATGGGACTGCAAGTCGTGCTGCCAACGGGTGAAATCATCGAAACCGGCAACAAATGTGTCAAAGATGTCGCCGGCCTGCGGCTGACCGATCTCTTCATCGGCAGCGAGGGCATTCTCGGCATTTTCACCGAGGTGCTCGTCCGCCTCATCCCCCGGCCTGCGGCGAGCAAAACCATGCTGGCGACCTTTGACCGCATCGAAGACGCGGCCGAGAGC
>DRLW01000238.1 GCA_011375275.1 Bacteroidota bacterium | reverse complement strand
TCGGACATGAGCTCTTCTATTTATCGGTACATTCGAATTTAACATCCCAAATTAGCCTTTTCGCTGCGAAGAAGCAAGCGGAAATAGCGGAACTGGTGCGGCTACGGAGCGCGGCGATGGAATGAGTGTAAGGCATACCATAGTAAGTACTTTCAGACATCCTGATGGCCTAGCCGGAGAAGTCTTACTCTTCCAAATAAATGAACGTCTTTTCATTTTTATTAAAACGCGTTTTTCATTATCTTCGTCAGGGTAATATAGACCTTGCCGCGCAGGGGCACGAGTAAAGCAGGTAAACGATATTTCTGCACAATGCGGTGATTTCCTATACATTATAGAAGTGACACGGGAGCCTGATACCCCATCCCCACGGCTTACCGTTCTCTATCTCATCAAGGGCTGATTTTCACAAAATTTTTCGATTTCTCGGGAAGGGTGCTGCACAGCACACTATGTGTTTATGGTGCGGCAGCACTGTGTACGTCTGATGGACGTTCAGGTAACATTTCTGAGCCCGGGCACATCTCAGAGTTGAACTCCTTATCTTGATTTGACAGGAGGCTTACCATAGAGGCGATCGTACTTCTTTCAGCAGGGCTGGTCATGGTGGCCGGAATTTGCGTGAGTTTGTATTTTGCGCTTCGGCGCAGAACCAACGAGCTGCACTCACAGGTCTCCCTGTACGAAGAGCTGATCAGCGCGATTCCGGATGGTTTGTATCAAAGTACGCCTGACGGACGGTTTATACGTGTAAACGAAGCGATGGCCCAGATGTTGGGCTATGACTCTACCGATGATCTGATGAAAATCTATATTCCCCGGGATTTATATTTTCATCCAAAGGAACGGGATGCGCTGAACCGAAAGCTGGAAAAACTGCGCAGCGACGAAATCGATGTTTTCAGGTTGAAAAAAAAGGATGGCAGCGAGCTCTGGGTTGAAGACCATAGCATCGCTATTCTCGATGAATCAGGCAAACCGATTTACTACCGCGGTCTGTTACGCGATATCACGGCGCGGCGCGAGGCAGAAAAGAAACTCGATGAGACGCGGAAGCGCCTGCAGAATCTTCTCGATAATACCTACGATATTTTTATCGACTGCTCGCCCGAGCTCAAGGTGATCACCGTCAGCGAGCGCGTCGTCGATGTCCTCGGCCATCCTGCAGAAGAGTTGATCGGTACGGAGTTCCATACCTTGCTCCCATTGAACAGTCCTGTGAGGGAAAAGCTCATCCAATTCAGCGAGCAAGGAGAGCAGGAGAGCATCGATCTCAGCACTATCAGTATGCGGCATGCCAATGGCTCATGGCACTATTTTCACGGCACAGTCATGTTCATCTATGGCGATGGCCGCAAGAAAGTCCACATCGCCCTGCGCGATGTGCATCAGCAGGCGGTTGCGGAAAAAGCCCTGCGCGATTCTGAAGCCCGCTACCGGGCGCTGGTGGAGAATTTCCCCGCTCTCATTTTGCAGCTCGATCTGCAGCAGCGCGTGACCTTTGCCAGCCCCTCACTGAAGCGGTTGTGCGGCTTCAGCCAGACTGACGCTTATGATGATGATTTTCTCGAGCGTTTTGTCTCTCCTGAGAACCGGGATGAATTCGAAGAAGCTCTGCTCGAGGCAGTGGACGAAAAAACCTCGCGTTTCGAGCTCACGGTTAACACCGTCGATGGGCACAAGCGCCGTGCTATGACGACGGTCTTTCCACTTTATAATTTGGGACAAATCGCCAGCATCTGCGTTATCGTGCAGGATATCACCCGCGAAAAAATGCTGCAGGAACAGCTTCAGCATGCCCAAAAGATGGAAACCATCGGAACGCTGGCTCGCGGCATTGCTCATGATTTCAACAATCTACTCACCGGCATTATCGGCAATATCAATTTCGTGCGCAGCGAAATGAACGCGGATGAACTGTATCATACTATGCTCGGTGAGGCGGAACACGCTGCTGAGCGCTGCGCCGAAATGACCCGTAATCTGCTCGCGTTCAGCCGGCATGAGCAAGCCAGCATCGAGCCGGCAGATATCAACGGACTCATTCGCGATACTGTACACATGGCACGGAGAACAGTACCACCGACGATCGAAATCCATCTCGAGCTTGCTCCGGAAATCAGCGCTGCTGCGATGGATTATGGTAAAATTCAGCAGGCGCTGATGAACCTGGTCGTCAATGCCCGCGATGCTATCTTACGAAATATGGATCATGCTGCGGCAGGCAGGATTACGGTGAGAACCACGGAAGTTGAGATCAACGAAGAGTTTTGCACGCACCACATCGATAGCTGGCCGGGCAAATTTCTCAGAATCGATGTCAGCGATACAGGCGTCGGAATCCCGGAAAAGCATTTATCGAAAATTTTTGATCCTTTTTTTACGACCAGCGAGGTCGGGCAGGGTTCCGGGCTGGGTTTATCGACGGTTTTTGGTATCGTCAAAAACCACAACGGCTGGATCGATGTCAAGAGTACTGTCGGCGAGGGTACGACTTTTCAAATTTATCTGCCTGTGGCCGAGCGAACGGCGGTGCTGGACGGCGAAGAAACGAACGCCGAACCCGCTGGCGGCCACGAGACCATTCTCATCGTCGATGATGAGGATGTGGTACGCAATTTTGCCGCGACCACCCTTGAGAGGGTTGGCTACCATATCCTGCAGGCGGCAGACAGCTTCCAGGCCCTCGAGCTATACAAGAAGCATCGCACCTCTATCGATCTGTTATTGCTCGATATCACCATGCCGAATATGGATGGTATCGAGCTGCTCAGGCGCCTGCGAACGATCAATCATGATGTCAAAGCTATTCTTTCCAGCGGTTATACAGAAGGGGATACCATCATCAGCGAACTGCTCGATCAGGAGACCAGCTTTCTGCCCAAACCCTATATCAGCCAGGAACTCGCCCGAATCGTCCGCGAAGTGCTGGACCAAGAGTAGCTAACATTGAAAAAAGCAGTTTACCCTCATTTACCCTTGCGAAGATTTTGAATCTTCGCAAGGGTTCGCACCTTTCTCATCGCAACAGCAGCATTTTCTGCTTCACGATCTTCTCGCTGCCCATCTGAACGACATAAAAATACATACCGGATGCAACGTTTGCGCCGGATTGGTTCCGACCGTCCCAGCGCACACGATGGATTCCTGGCGTGAACGGTTCGTCGTGCAGCAGCACACGAATCTGGCGCCCGCGAATATCATAAATGGCCAGCCGCACGGATACCGGCTTTTGCAGGCGGAAATAGATTATCGTTTCCGGATTGAACGGATTCGGCAGGTTGATGGCGTGCACTCCCGGCTGCCCCAGTATCGCCTCGGCCAACTGTGTGTTGGCATTTTGCTGTACTGCAAGCGTCGTGGCCTGCATCGTGGCAGAAGGATTCGCCGTGATCTGAACTTCGTCTGTGGCTTCCGCCCCCTGTGAATCGACGACTTTCAGGCGCAACACGTAATTCCCTGCGAGAGAAAGCTGCACCTGCCCGGATTTGACCCCTGAGGCAACGGGATAATCAACCATCCCGTTGGGCAAATCTGCAGTCCACGTAAAATTCGCTGCCGGCAGATCGCCATCCTCTGCGTCCGTCCCGGTTCCAGAGTATGTCACGATATCGTTGACGACAAAAACACTGCCGTCCGCCGGTTCCGTGATGGTCGCAACAGGTGGCGTATTCGCCGCGCCGTTCACTGTAATCACGACCTGATCCGTGCCTGTAGCGCCCAGGTCATCGGTCACAGTGAGCACGGCGGTGTAGGTTCCGGCGCTGGAGTAGGTATGGCTGGGGTCTGCCAGTGTGGAGCTGTTGCCGTCGCCGAAATCCCATGAGTAACTCTGAATCGTGCCATCAGGGTCGCTGCTGTTGCTGCCGGTGAAATTCACGGTCAGCGGTGCTGTCCCGCTCGTTGGAGTCGCTTCTGCGACTGCAGTCGGGGGCTGGTTGCCACCACTTGCGCCAACGCTCACATGCACAGTATCTCTGTCCGTGGCGCCCTGCGAGTCGTAAACTTCCAGATACAGCGTGTAATCGCCGTCAAGCTGTGCGAAAATGGAGCCGCTTTTCGTGCCCGAAGCAATGGGATAGTTTTGGGTGCCATTGGGCAGATCGGCTGTCCACGTAAAATTCGCTGCCGGCAGGTCGCCATCTTCCGGATCGGTTCCCGTGCCGCTGTACGAAATCGTCGAGCCGGAGGGGAAATTCTGCCCCTCGGTCGGGCTGGTAATCGTCGCCACTGGCGGTTGGTTGCCGCCGCCAGCAGAATTCACCGTAATCACGACCTGGTCCGTACCTGTAGCGCCCTGGTCATCGGTCACGGTGAGCACGGCGGTGTAGGTTCCGGCGCTGGAGTAGGTATGGCTGGGGTCTGCAAGT
>DRLW01000237.1 GCA_011375275.1 Bacteroidota bacterium | reverse complement strand
GCGGGAGCAGCAACCTGGCGTCACACCACAGGAGCGGTGTGACGAGAGAAGACCCGTTCGTAGTGTGCGCTCCAGCGCGCCCAAAAGCCGAACCACCTGAACCTTCATAGTAGTAGGATGCTGACTCTCGGATCAAGCGACATCTCGTTACGCCTGTGCCCGGCCGCGGGAGCGGCGACTTGGCGTCACACCGCGGGAGCGGTGTGACGAGAGGTAGAGGAGTGGAGAATTCTTTGAATCAAGAAAAAGAGCCACAATTTTCTCAATAACGGGAAACTTCACCCAGCCCGCTGACATGCCACCCATCCTTCCGGCCTGATGAAACGCTCCTCTCCTTTTGGCCTGCATCTTGCTTTTCTGTATTTCAAAATACAGTTTTTTAAAATACAGAACATCCCTTGAATCAGGTACGATGCCCGATAAAACGACCAACATGCTGAAAATCGGCGAAGCGGCCAAAAGGCTGGGCACAGCCGTTGAGACCATCCGGATGTATGAGCGCGAGGGGCTTGTGCTCACGCACAAAACAGCCACGGGACAACGCCTGTACAGCGAGGCTGACCTGCACTGGCTGGACTGCATCAGACGCCTGATCAAGGAACAGAGCCTGAACATCGAAGGCATACGCCGTCTTCTGGCGCTCATCCCGTGCTGGGATATCAAACCGTGCACAGCAGAAGAGCGCAGGGGCTGTCCCGCGTATCTCAGCTCGATCAAACCCTGCTGGCACATCAAGTCTGAACTGCCGGGAGGCTGCCGCGAGGCAGATTGCCGCGCGTGCCCGGTTTACCAGAGCGCACGCGAATGCACGAATTTGAAAACACTGCGCTTGCGCTATTCGAAAGAGGGGTAGGTGTTAGCTCGTTGTGCTGCTCTGCTGCCGCATGAGCGGTGTGACGAGAGGTGTTCGCAGTGCGCGCTTCAGCGCGCCAAAAAGCCGAGGTCCCGGAAGCCCTGTGGTAGCAGGTGCTGACATTTGGTTCCGGCGACATCTCATTGCACCTGTGCACGGCCGCAGGAGCGGCAAAGGGAACGTCACACCGCAGGAGCGGTGTGACGAGAGGTGCTAATGATGACCGTGCAGATACACTCAAACCAAGAAGAGGGAAAGCAGAATGTCCATAGAATTCACGAGACGCGAGTTTATCAAAATCAGCGGGCTGGGGCTGGGTGGGCTGGCTGCAGGCGGCGCGATGCTGCACGCGTTTTCCGGCAATGGCCAGCAGGAAACAGCCTATCCTGAAGTGGCTCTGGCGGATTTCTCCGAAGGTACCGCAACGCTGACGCCCACGGTTTGCGAGATATGCTTCTGGCAATGCGCCGGCTGGGTACACAGCATAAACGGCAAACCCTGGAAGATCATCGGCAATAAAAATGACCCCAACAGCAACGGGCGGCTCTGCCCGCGAGGTACCGGCGGCATCGGTGCGTATCTCGACAACGACCGCCTGAAAACCCCGCTGATTCGCACGGTGGTCGATGGCAAGCAGACATTTCGCGAAGCGAGCTGGGAAGAGGCGTTGGATTTCATCGCGCGCAGGATGCAGAAGATCGCCAGAAAATACGGCCCCGAATGTATCGCCCTGTTTACGCATGGGTCCGGGGGCACCTATTTCAAACACCTGATGCACGCCTTCGGCTCCAACAACATCACGGCGCCCTCCTATGCCCAGTGCCGGGGCCCGCGGGAGGAAGCCTACCTGCTGACCTACGGCGAGGGCGTTGGCTCACCGGAACGCACAGACCTGCGCAGTGCCAAATGCATCGTTCTGATCGGCAGTCACATCGGGGAAAATATGCACAACACACAGGTGCAGGAATTCGCTGATGCCGTGGCAGCCGGATCGACGGTAATCACTGTTGATCCGCGTTATTCCGTTGCCGCCAGCAAATCGAAATACTGGCTGCCGATTCGTCCGGCAACAGACCTGGCGCTGCTCCTGGCCTGGATTCACGTTATCATCGAGGAAAAGCTGTACGACGCCGAGTACGTCGAAAAGTACACCACCGGCTTTGAGGAGCTGAAAGAGGCTGTGCAGGACTATACGCCGGAATGGGCCTATCCCATCACGACCATCAAACCCTCCGTGATTCGCGAAACCGCGCGCGAGATGGCCTGGCATGCGCCTGCGACGATCGTTCATCCGGGACGGCACGTAACCTGGTATGGCGACGACACGCAGCGCGTACGCGCCGGAGCAATTCTCAACGCCCTGCTCGGCAGTTGGGGCCGCCGCGGTGGCTTTTATTTTCCCAATAAAGCCTACGTGCCCAAGTATCCGTATCCGAAATACCCGAAGCCGCGGCATAGCTGGCGCGAGGCCTTCCCGGATCAGTACCCCCTGGCGAATCTCTCCATCGCCAACGGCCTGCGCGACATGACCCTGCCGGGCAACAAAAAGGGGTGTCAGTTCAAGGGCTGGCTGGTGTATGGCACCAACCTGCTCTTTACCCTGCCGGAGCCACAGAAAACCATCGAGGCGATCCAGAACCTCGACCTGCTGGTCGCCATCGATCTGATGCCGGCCGAAATCACCGGCTATGCTGATGTTGTCCTGCCGGAATGCTCCTATCTGGAACGCTACGACGACCTGCGCATCCTGCCCGGGCGTGTGCCTTCGATCGCCCTGCGCGCCCCGGCGTTTGAGCCGCGTTTCAACTCGAAACCCGGCTGGTGGATCGCGCGCGAGCTGGGTATTCGCCTCGGGCTGCAAAAATATTTCCCCTGGAAAAATATCGAAGAATACCTGGACACACGGTTGAAAAAAATCGGCTCCAGCCTGAAAGAGATGAAAGAAAAAGGGGTGCTGATTCTCGACGAACAGGCCCCCCTGTACATAGAAGAAGGCCTTGAACCCGAGTTCGACACCCCCAGCGGGAAAATCGAACTCTATTCCAGCATTCTCGAATCCTACGGCTTTGACCCAATTCCGAGGTACACCGAGCACGAGCAACCGCCGCAGGGCTACTATCGCATGATTTACGGCCGCACGCCAACGCACACCTTTGGACGGACTTCGAACAACCCGATCCTGCACGAAACCATGCCGGAAAATGAGGTCTGGATCAACACCCGTATCGCCAAACTGCACGGCATCCGCAACGGCGACTACGTCGTGCTGATCAACCAGGACGGAGTGCGCAGCAACAAGGTCAAAGCCAAGGTCACCGAGCGCATCCGCCACGACAGTGTCTATCTCGTGCACGGTTTCGGGCATACAGACAAACGCCTGAAACGCGCCCATCTGCGCGGCGCCAACGATAACGCCCTGATCACGCAGGTGGCTGTGGACCCCATCATGGGTGGCACCGGCATGCGCGGCAACTTCGTCACATTTGAACGCATCAGCTAATCCAAAACCGGAGTAGATGACAATGCCTCGCTATGGAATGGTCATAGATACAAAACGCTGCGTCGGCTGCGCAGACTGCGTCGTGGCGTGCAAAACAGAAAACAACGTGCCCGAGGGCTATTGCCGCGACTGGATCGTGCAGGATGTCCAGGGCGATTATCCGGACCTGTATATGGAAATCCGCTCTGAGCGCTGCAACCATTGCGAAAACGCACCTTGCGTGCGTTGCTGCCCGACTGGCGCAAGCCACATCGTCGAGGGCGGCATCGTGCTGGTGGATCATGATCTCTGTACCGGATGCAAGGCCTGCATCGCCGCCTGCCCCTACGATGCCCGCTATGTGCATCCCGAAGGGTATGTGGACAAGTGCACGTTCTGCATCCACAGGGTCAGAGAAGGCAAGGACCCGGCCTGTGTCGAAGTCTGCCCGACGAAGTGCATGCATTTCGGCGATCTCGATGATCCGCGCAGTGAAGTGAGCAAACTGCTGAAATCCCGGCCGCACCATGCGCTGATTCCGGAGGCGGGGACAGAGCCAAAAATTTTCTATCTGTACTAAAATGTCGGTGAGGAGAACGTTCGTAGTGCGCGCTTTAGCGCGCCTATCATGCGAAGTTTCGGGGCATGCGGCATCTCATAGCGCTTGTGTCCGGCCGCGGGAGCGGCAACAATGGCGTCACACCGCAGGAGCGTGTGACGAGAGAAGACCCGTTCGTAGTGCGCGCTTCAGCGCGCCTATCATGCGAAGTTTCGGGGCAGGCGGTATCTCGTAGCGCCTGTGCCCGGCCGCAGGAGCGGCACATGGGCGTCACACCGCAGGAGCGGTGTGACGAGAGGAAAATTCAAATTCTC
>DRLW01000236.1 GCA_011375275.1 Bacteroidota bacterium | reverse complement strand
ATTCTGATCTATCCGCTCTATTACGGGTTGTTCGGCTTCGCTTTCGTCTCCATCAAAAATAAACACGGCAACCTCGTCGCTCTGATTGCGGCTCCCTTTCTCTGGACTGCCGTCGAATATCTGAAAGCCATCGGCGAACTTGGATTCCCGTGGATTACGCTGGGCTATTCCCAAAGCTACTATCCCTATCTTATTCAATATGCCAGCATCACCTCTGTTTATGGCGTCAGTTTCTGGGTCGTTATTCTCAACAGCCTTGTGACCTATATGATTTTACACCGGGCAGAACGAAAACTGCTGCTCCCGGCAGCAGGGTTCTTTTTGCTGGCCATATTTCTTCCGCTGATTCACGGCCTGCTCGTCGTCCCATCTTCCGCCAGCAATACGCCGGGGCGGCACATTCGTGTCGGCGTTGTGCAGGGCAACATCGACGCCTATATCAAGTGGGATAAACGGTTCCGTGAGCTCAGTTTCGAAAAATATGAACGCCTGAGCAAGACGCTCACCAACGACAGCCTGGATGTCATCATCTGGCCGGAAACAGCGACTCCTGCATATTTGCTCAAGGATCAGCGGCGTCTGTCCTGGATTCGCCGTCTGTACCATGAGACGAATACTCCGATCATGACCGGGATACAGGATTACATTTTTCTCGACAGGAAGAACTACAAAACATTTAACTCCGTCACCCTCATCGATAATCTCAGCGGGCCTTACCGGACGTATGCGAAAACACACCTGGTGCCTTTCGGCGAACGCGTACCGTGGGAAGATGACTTTGCGCTGTTGAAAAAATTATTATCCCGGTTCGAGATGGGAGAGGGGAACTTTTCTCCCGGTGATGGCATCGTTCTCTTCCCGCTTGCGTTGAGAAATGGCAGGGGAACCGCGAAGATAGGCTCGGTTATCTGTTTTGAGTCCACTTTTCCCGAGCTGGTCGCTGATTTTGTTCGGAAAGGGTCGGAACTGCTGGTAATCGTAACCAATGACGCCTGGTTCAAAAAATCACCAGCACCCTATCAGCATGCCCAGATGGCTGTTTTCAGGGCCATAGAGAACAGGATCAGCATAGCCAGAAGCGCCAATACCGGTGTTTCTATGACCATCGATCCATGGGGGAGAGTTCGAAAACAGACGGCTATTTTTGTGGATGCAGCCATCACGGATGTTCTGCCGCTGCGGCAGCAAACGACTTTTTTTACACGAAATGGTCACGTTTTTGCTAATGTTGTTCTGTTACTATCTTTTATCGTGTTTTTGTTACCTCCGCGCCAGCGTTTTACATCGACGGAGGTGAAGGAGCGCGACTGACCGGCAAGCCGCCCTGTTTCTCCCGCTGCTCTGCTTGTGAAAGATTCATTTGCCGAGGGTACGGGGATGTTTCGCCTGTAAAATTTCCTGTCCCGGGAATTTTTTACTGCAACTGTTTGATTATCATGAGGTAACAGGGGCGGGCATGCAAGGGGTGTTTTTCAGTTATACCGGATATCCCTCATGCGAAACGCTGGTATATGGCCGGGCAGGGGAGGCTCTTACTCTTTGGTTTGTAAAACTGCGCGTCATGCATGACGTTTAGCAGTTGATGTGTTTATTGCGCCTGGGGTGGCGTACTTCTGAATAACGGGTTGGGATGAAGATCAAAAAATATGCTGTGCTGCTGCTGGCGTCGCTGTGTGCGATTACAGAATTGCAAGCGCAATTCTTCAAAGCGGACAGTACGGTTTTTCTGCCGACACATCTCTCGCGAGTCCGTGCTCTGGGGCTCTCCGGTGCTGTCAACGCCGTTGAAGACGATTTCGGCGCGGCGATGTACAATCCGGCCAACTATACTTTTTACCAGCGTAAAAAGAACTTCCGCCTGACAGTGCTGCTCAATCCCATCCTGCCGGCTGTCGTAACCCGTAACAATGCGGATTTTTTCGGCTACAAGCCAGAAGGAGGCGCTGCCGTTGCAGCGACAGTTCTGTCGCTGATTAAGGCAGTCAACCTGACGATACGGAATGTCGAATTCGGATTTATCGCCGGAGAACCCGGGCTCAAAAAATCTCCTGCCTATGCCGGTAAAGCGTTTCTGCATGCCGGGGGCTTGTATGTCAATCATTTCAATACCCTGATTCTCAATTTTCGTCTGGCAGAACAGGTCAATGTCGGGGCCAGCGTGTACCTCATCTATGCCGAGAGCGATTCGAGTTGGCGCCGGTTAAGCTACGGAGCTTCGTACGGTATTTTGTTAAAACCGAAGAAGTACTTCCGGGTCGGTGTCAGCCTTACCAGCCTCCCGGCACCTTTCCGCAGCTACCGCATGGCCTTTGATGAAATCGAAAGCGACGCGATCAATATCGGCGCTGCGCTGGTCATGCCCTGGAAAACTACTGTCTCGCTCGATGTACGCAATATCGCCCTGGGCAAGGATGGCCCGCGTGAGAAATATTTCGCAGGTCTGGAGCAGATTTTTTTCAATCAGATCGCTATCAGAGGCGGAGTAAAATTCAGGATCGAGAACAGCGGTGTGTTTTCCTATTCTGCCGGTATCGGGCTGCTCAACCTGAATGCGCTTTACAGCAAAAAACATCATTTGGCGCATGGCAACTTTGCCATCAACTACGCGATGCTGTTCGAAAAATCACCAACCGGGCAAATCTACGCTGCGCACGCTTTCAGCCTTCTCATCCGCATCTGACCTGGTCTCGCTGTGAGCCCGCAGGAAGATGGGCCTGGCGTGGAACAATTTGTTTTACCGGTGGTTAACTACTGGATTTTCCGGGTATCCAGTTAACTCAGCAAACCGGGCCTGCCCCGGATTCCGTCATCTGTTATCCCGGGCCAGAGCAGCGCAGTGCAGGAATCTCATCTTTTCGGTCATATGCCAGAGTCTGGGAGATTCCGGTCTTCCCCTGCGCGGAAACCTGAATGACGGTTCTGAGGTTGATACGTGCCGTGCACTGGCGGACTGGCTGAAAAAATGCAACCGTGCTGAGTTAAATGGATAACCAGAACTGGATTTCGAAAATATGATATCACGATGTCTTGTGCTCATCATACTGGCCGGGTTTGGCTGCAGCCGCGGGACGATGGAAGGTGGGGGAGATGTTTCAACGCGGGGGCCGGACGCGAACGAGGTTTTTGTGCTGCAAAGCCTGGAAAGTGCTGCCGAATCTTTTTTCAATAAAAGCTTGATTAAGGCATCTGACTCTCTTATAATTGATGTTCGTTCTTTTGCGCCGTTAACCGGAGTTGAGCAGATCACGCGCTCTGTTTTTCAGAAAGCCGCATTACAGTCTTCTCTGCATGTTGTCGATGCTGGTGCACAGCGGTCACCGGGTGCTGGTCATCCTGTGCTGCGTGTCGAAATACTGGACTGGAAATTACGTGTGGATGAAAAATCGAAGCATGAATATGAGCAGGCTTTTCGCTCATTTTTTTTGCTGCAGCTTCTCGATAATCAGGGTGTCGTACTCCATGCGGATACTCTCGGAGCTTCGCGGCACAGAACGCTGGCAACACGTGACGATCTCGAAGTGGTACAGGCCTCGGTGCCGGCATTCAGGCACCAACTCATTCGACCCATCTGGAGCAAAAAAGATTTTTTCGAAAGCATGCTGGTCACGACAGCTGCAGCGATGACAGTATTTTTGCTCTATCGGATTCGCAGTCAATAAGGTTTTTCAAATGAAGATGACACCATCCACGAAGAAGCACGGTTTTCTTATTCTCACGCTCATTGCAGCGACTGCTTTCGGTGCATGTGCTGGCTCCAGGAATACAGCCAACATGACCATGAAAGAGCGCATCGCCTATGCGAAAAAGAAATTCGATGAAGGGGACTACTTCGAAGCCAAAACCCAGTTTCAGATACTCGTCCTCAACAACCCCGGCAGCAGCATCGTCGATGTGGCGCAGTATTATCTCGCCGAGTCGTATTTCCAGTCTAAGGAATATATTACCGCAGCCGCTGAGTTCGAAAAACTGGTGACGATCTACCCGCACAGTGAATACCGCGACGATGCTCAGTTTAAGCTGGCCAAGTGCTATTTTGAGCTCTCGCCTCCTTCCCAGCTCGATCAGGAGTACACCATCAAAGCTATCGATCTGTACCAGCTTTTCCTCGAAGAGTACCCCAACAGCGAGCATGTCAAAGAAGCTGAAGCCGATCTGCAGGCATGCCGCGAAAAGCTGGCAAAGAAGGAGTTTGAAACCGGCGAGCAATATAAAAAACGACAGTATTACATCTCTGCCATCATTTCCTTCGAGGAAGTCCTGGCCCGCTATTACGATACTTCGTATGTCGATGATGCCCTGTACTGGAAAGCGTACTCTCACTACCAGTTAGGCGAATATCGGGAAGCAAGAGATGCCCTGCAACTGCTGCTGAATAAATATCCTGACTCGCCCTTGCGCAGCAAAGCTGTCAAGCTCGGTACCCAGGTCGATCAGGCGATGAGCAGTAACCAGAGCTAACAACCATACCGCGGTGATCACATGCGTATCGGGCTGTTAGGGGGGACATTCGACCCGGTTCACAAGGGGCATACAGCGATCGCTGCAGCAGCTCGCGATACCCTGCAACTCGATCGGATTTATTTCATTCCCGCCTTGATTTCTCCCCATAAAGCAGGCACGAAGCCAACCGGCGCAGAACACCGTCTGGCGATGTTACAGCGTGCTCTGGCTGATGATGCAGATTTTTTTCTCTCAGATATTGAGCTCAGGCGCGAAGGGCCGAGCTATACCATTGATACGGTCCGTACATTCCGCGAAAAATTTCCTGAACCAGAGCACCAGCTTTTTCTGATCATCGGTTCAGATAACCTCGCCGGTTTTCCTTATTGGCGGAATTGGGATGAAATTCTGCGTCTGGCGCAACTCGTCGTCTATCCTCGCGGAGGGCATGCTGAAGACTCCGGCGCTGCAAGGCAGGCTGAGCTCCCTCACCTTGTCATCCCTGCACCTGAAATCGATATTGCAGCATCAGAAATACGCGCCAGCATCCGCGATGGGAGGGATGTCAGTCACTGTCTGCATCCCGAGGTGTTGAACTATATCGAAGAGAATGCACTCTATCGCGGGGCATGACTTTACTTCACGGGCCAGATACCGGCATCTGCCATTCCGGCCAGGCGAAGCGCAGTACCGGGATCTCATCTTTTCGGGTACGTGCCTGAGGCTGGGGGATTCCGGTCTTCCCCTGCTGGGAAACCGGAATGTCAGCTTTGGTGCAGGCATGTGCTATGGTCATGCAGAGTGGTTGAAAAGAAATAATCGTGCTGAGTTAAGTGGATATTTCTATCTATAACTGATTGAAAAACAATTAACTATAACATCTTGAGCCTGAGCCAGAATTCCCTTGCATTTCAGACCTGCAGAAGTTATTTTCCCCCTTGATTTTGCAACAGCAAAATGCCTTTGGCCCGGCCTGGTGGAGGTGTTTTCAAAAGTATGACGATGTCCGGACGAACGCTTTGTGGCCATGCAGCGATTGAGTACTCCGGCACAATCACGCGATCAGCAGGTGAGACTCCGGCGAACCCATGTCTGCAAGCAGTGTTTACAGTTCTCTGAAAATCGTTCAAGTGTGCACCTCGCGTGCATGGGGCGGTATGGAGATGCATCATGTTGAACTCAGCCGTGAACAGCATGCCCGCGGTGCGGATGTACAGGTGATCTGTGCTCGTGATTCGAGGACTGCTCATGCTCTGGCAGAAACAGACCTGAGGGATCGTTGCCACTTCTGGCCGCCTGCCGGCTATTTCCAGCCGGCGGTCATTCTCAGGGCCCGCCGTTTTTTTCGGCAGCTCAAACCGGATGTCATTCATGTGCACTATTCGCGGGACCTTTGGTGGCTGGTGCCGGCTCTGATTTTTCTCCCGCAATCTGTACTGGTATTGAGTAAACATATTGGCACGCAAAAACCGAAGCGGGATTTTTTGCACAGATTTCTCTACTCCCGGGTTGATCGGCTGATCGCGATCTCGCGGGTGATACGGGAGAATATCATCGCCACACACCCTGTTCCTGAACAAAAAGTTGTCCTGGTGCATCACGGGATCGACCTTGAGAGATATGCTCCGGAAAAAATCGACCGTATTGCGGTTCGGGAAAAACTGGGTTATACGCAAGATCATTTTGTAATTGGTATTACTGGACGACTGCAGCCGAGCAAAGGATATCTCGAGCTGCTCGCTGCGGCCCAACGCCTGCGCACTGACTATCCGGAAAACCGTTATTTGCTGGTCGGAGAGGCCAGTGTGGGTGATCGCAAGCAGGCAAATGAAGTGTACAGGTTTATAGAAGAAAAAGGACAGACTGATATTGTCCAATGCACAGGTTTCCGGCGCGATATTCCGGAGATGCTGGCAGCAATGGACCTCTTTGTTTTTCCCTCGCATGCTGAGGCTTTCGGGCTGGTCGTCATCGAGGCTATGGCGATGGCAAAAGCAATTATCGCCAGCAACAGCGATGGCATACCGGACATCATCAACGATGGCAAAACCGGACTGCTGGTACCGCCCAGGAGCGTGGAACCATTAACCCGGGCCATCAGACGCCTGAGAAACGATGCCGAGCTGAGAGAACGATTGGGGCGCCAGGCTAGATCACGGGCACAGGAGTATTTCACTAAAGACAGAATGATGAAAAATCTGCTGCAGGTTTATCAAAATGCTCTTGCTGAACGATCACGTCATGGTTGAGGACATATTGGAAGGATGATCTGACCTTTCAAAGATAAGGGAGTAAGAAACAGATGAAATCATTGTTCAACATGAATGACTTTCATACAGATTCGCGTTTCAAAGGCGAATTCTGGCAGTTGATGACCATAGAAGGGGCGCGCTCTTCTTTTAACGATAATTTTACCCGCGACAGCATGCGTCTGCTCGATTACAATCCGGAAGACGAGGATTGGGATGATGAGATGTGGGATGACGAGGATGAGGACGATTGGCTCGAAGATGAGGATGACGACCTCGAAGATGATATCCTCGACGACCTCAACGGTGACCTCGATGAGGATGATGACTGGGATGAAGAGTGGGAAGACGACGATGACTGGGATGATGAAGACGATGATGATGACTGGGATGACGATGACGATTATGATGATGAATGGGAAGACGACGATGACGAGGATTGGGATGATGAAGATTGGGAATAAGCCCCGTGGTGCTGCTGTTGTCCTGAAACGGATGCTGTGAGAAGTTCCGCGCTATCACCCTCAAAACGGCGAGGATAATGGATTATATTGCAACGATAAATGACCAGGACATCGATTTCAGCAAAACCGAAAATGATGGCTCGGTTGAATATCACTTTGGTAAGAAAAGCTATCGGGCCGCGATCTCAGAAGTGAACGCTGAGCACCTGGTGCTGACCCTGAACGGCAGGGTGTACGATGTCGTACTCGACCGGAGCACTGAACCGGTTTCAGCTTTGATTAATGGCACAGCATTCACTCTTTCTGCAGACTCAGCCCGGCGTGTGGCGCTGCGCAAGCGCATCGGCAAAACCGTGGATAAAAGCTCAGGCGAGAAAACCATCAAGGCGCCGATGCCCGGACTCGTACTGCGTATCAATGTCGCCGCAGGGGACAAGGTTTGCAAGGGGGATGGCCTGCTCGTGATCGAGGCCATGAAAATGGAGAATGAAATAAAAGCGCCGGTTGATGCCGTCGTCGAGTCCGTTCTCGTCGCTGACGGTGATGCCGTCGATAAAAATACAGTTATGATCATACTCGCATAGCCCGGACTGTGCCCGGCAGTAGACCGAATCTTTCTGATTTAATGGTACTGCGTGAAGCGATCTTGGTGTGACTTTTTTATCTGCGTTCATTTTTTTGCCCGTCTCGCTGCCTCTTTATTTTCCTTTCCAATTTCTACGGTACAAAACTTGCTGAATATCGGCTCTGTTTTCTGTCTCACGTATCGAGTGCTCCCTTCAGAGAAAACACCCGACAAAGACCCCGCACACCCGCAATCATTTGGAGAATCTAAACATGTCACGATTTTTCCCGCCGGATCGCCGCACTTTGCTTACCCTCATCTTGCTGTTATTTTCGCTCCTGCTGCTCCTGGCCGGTACCGCCGAAAAAGGGCGTATTTTCAGTCGCTTTACCGAAAAACAACCACTTCAGCGCATGACTCTGGCCGAAGAAAGTACCCCTCCTTTTGTTCCAGGCTGTTTGTCCGTCGATGCGGCGCTTGCTGGAACTCCTGCTGATGCCATTCCTGAGTTTTCCGCCATCGCTTCGGCAGACCGGGATACCGTAGGCCAGTTGCGTACATTTAATGCATATGACCACAACAAGGGTGAGTACCACACCGTGGTCGCCCGCCTGCTCCGGATCGGTAAATATGGTCTGTTCTATGCAGATACCTCGTTCACACTTGCCGATGCCGCTGTGCAGAAATTGCAGGATGACTTTGATGGAAAAATTTACCCGCGCAGCAGAAACCTGTTCGGAGAAGAAGCGAACCCCGGTGTCGATGGCGATTCGCTGATCACTATTCTGCTTTACGATATTCGCGATGACAACTTCTACGATAACACTGTTTCCTCGATCATCGCCGGATATTTCAACGCCATCGACTCCGACCCGCGCTTTGTCAACCACCGGAATTCAAACAAGCGCGAGATGGTTTACGTGGATAATCAGGCTTTGAACGACGACCCTGATTTTACCCTCGGCGTTCTGGCGCATGAGTACCAGCATCTCATTCACAGAAATCTCGACAGGGATGAGGAATCGTGGTTAAACGAGGGCATGTCTGAGCTGGCAATCGTCAACAGCGGCTATCCGCGCAGCAGCCCGGT
>DRLW01000235.1 GCA_011375275.1 Bacteroidota bacterium | reverse complement strand
GGCCATAAGGCTCAATAAATATTCAAAAAAACCTTCCAGCACTGAAAAACAGCAGCACCATCCCGTTCCACCACTCCAGCGGTGAAACGCCACCCAGTCGTTCACTCTAAAATAAAAGACATGAGGCGGAAGCGCCGCAAGCGAACAGGCACGATAAATCGTGCACTACGAACATCCTTCCCATCCACATCTCGTACCACCGCTCCTGCGGCCATAAGGCTCCATAAATATTCAAAAAAAACTTCCGGCACTGAAAAACTCTGGTTATCCACTTAACTCAGCACGGTTGCATCTTTGCAACCAGACCGCCTGATAACAGCACGTGCCTGTCCCCAAGCTGTCATTCCGGTTTTCCCCCGTAGGGGAACCGGAACCTCCCAGATTCAGGCACGTGCCCGAAAAGATGAGATTCCGGCACTGCGCTTCGCTTGGCCGGAATGACAGATGTCGGTATCTCCTCTCATACCACTGCTCCTGCGGTGGCACGAAACCCAGCCGCCCCTGCGGCCATAAGCCTTCGCAAACCATCACCCATCCACCCGCGCCTGCAACAGCGCGCGCAGCTCGCCGGGAAGGCCGGCGGGCAGGTCGCAGTCAGCCCACAATTTCATCGCAGCCAGGCCCTGGTGGATCAGCATACCCAGGCCATCTGCAGTGGCAGCACCTGCTGCACGGGCGTGGCGCAAAAACGCCGTCTGCAGGGGACTGTACACCAGGTCCGCATAAAACACACCGGCGCGGAACAGAGCCGGCGGCAGCGGTGACTCCTGCACGCGAGGGTGCATACCCACGGTCGTCGCGTTGATCACCACATCGTGCGCGGGCACATCACGCAGTTCCGCCAAAACACCGACCCCGAAAACATCTGCCAGCTCGCGCGCCCGGGCCAGGGTGCGGTTGTGGATATAAATCTGCGCGGCCCCGGCTTTTTGCGCCGCCCGAACCACCGCACGGGCTGCACCACCGGCACCGAGAATCAGCACACGCTTCCCCTGCAAATCGCCGCCCTGTTCATCTAACCCGGCAAGAAACCCGTCACAATCCGTATTGTACCCAAACGACCGGCCTTCTGCAAACACAATGGTGTTCACCGCGCCGATGGCCTGCGCCTCATCCGAAATCCAGTCGAGCAGGGGGATCACCGCCTGTTTATGCGGCACGGTCACATTCAAACCCCGAAAACCCAGCGCACGCGCACCAGCGATCGCCTGCGGCAGCTCATCAGCACGCACATGGAAAGCAGCATACAGGAACGGCAGCTTGCTGCGCCGGATCACCTCGCCATGTAAAAACGGCGACAGGGAGTGGCCGACCGGATCGCCGAGAATTCCGAGCATCCTCAGCATCAGCCATCCTCGCGCAGTTTTTTTAATGTGGGAAAGAACTCAGGGAAAGAGACCGCTGCACTGCCGGCACCGTGGATGGTGGTCTCGCCGGCCGCGACCAGTCCGGCGATGGCAAAGGCCATGGCGATGCGGTGATCATCAAAAGCATCGATGTGTGCTCCGCGCAAACGCTGCGGGCCGGGAATCTCCATGCCGTCCGGGAACTCTTCGACTTCCGCGCCCATGGCGCGCAGGTTGTTCACCACCACGGCAATACGGTCGGACTCTTTCACGCGCAACTCGGCGGCGCCACGAATCCGGGTCGTGCCATGGGCCTGGGTGGCCAGCACAGCCAGCACTGGCAGCTCGTCGATGAGCAGGGGAATCTGCTCGCCATCGAGCTCAAAAGCGCGCAGCGGGCCGTGCCGCACGGTCAGGGTCGCCGTCAGCTCACCGTTGCGATCGACCGGCTCATCCTGCAGGATGGCAGCACCGGATTTGGCCAGCACCCCGAGCATGGCGCTGCGCGTCGGATTGATGCCCAAACCCGGCATGACGATCTCACTGCCTTCGCACAGCAAACCGGCAACGATAAAAAACGCTGCTGCAGAAAAATCACCCGGCACAGTGATGGGCCGCGCTGTCAGAGCCGAGGGCCGGATGGTCAGGTGTGTACCGTTTTTGGTGAAATCAGCGCCCAGCCAGCTCAGCATGATCTCCGTGTGATCACGCGTGGGCACCGGCTCGATCACTGTGGTCTCTCCCTCGGCAAACAGTCCGGCCAGCAGCACAGCGGATTTCACCTGCGCTGAGGCAACGGGCAGGGTATAGCGGATGCCGTGCAGCCGGCCACCGTGGATGTGCAGCGGTGCCGTGCCCTTGTCCGCGGCCTCGATCTTCGCCCCCATCTGCTGCAACGGCGTGATGATGCGTGTCATCGGCCGGCGGCTCAGGCTTTTATCTCCTGTGAGCATGGATACAAAGGGCTGGCCGGCGAGTACACCGGCGAGCAGGCGCATGGCTGTGCCGGAATTGCCGCAATCGAGTTCGTTTGCAGGCGCGCGCAGGCCGTGCAGGCCGTTTCCGGCGACCCATGTGGTGCGCCCGCGCGTGTCTATTGCGACGCCAAGACGCCGCAGGCAGGACGCCATGCTGCGTACATCAGCCGCATCCGACAGGCCGGTGATGCGGGTCTCTCCCTTTGCCAGCGCCGCAAACAGCAGCGCACGCTGTGAGATCGATTTATCCCCGGGCAGGATGACCCTGCCGCGCAGGCGTGCACCGGGTTGAATCGTGATCGTGTCGTTTGTTTTTTGCACGGTTTTCGGTTTTGTTTTTGTGAAATATTTTTTTGTGGTTTTGGTGCGCGGCGTTTTTCCCGTTTTTGTGCACGGTCGTTTCGTTTTACCTGTCGTAGAGACGCCCGATCGGGCGTCTCTACGTGCACGAATCGGTAATACGTGCCCGAGAATCGACGATACGTGCGCGAACCCGCAACACGGCAATACGCGGTTACGCGTCAAAACATTTCGCGACAACGAAACCCCTTCCGCCCGAGGATTTCCAACGCCCGGTTGCATTCATCGCGGGTGGCGAAGGCCAGCCGGAAGGTACCGCCCTCGTTTTCGCGCACCTTGAGCACCTCGATATCCTTGATATTGATGTCCTGTTCTGCCAGCGCCACAGCGATCTCCGCGACGATGCCGGGGCGGTCTTCCACCTCGACCGAAAGTTCGAAATGCTGATATAAAAAACCGCGCGTATCTTTGGGAATCGACAAACGGTAGCGGGCGGCATCGAGAAAAAAAGCCTCGAGGTCGTCCGCGGCCACCAGGCTGCGCATCTGCTGCAGCGCGGCGATGAACTCATCGATGGCGGTGAGAATGTTAGCGCGGTTGCCGGAGCAGATATCCTTCCACATGTCGTACGGGCTGGAGGCGATGCGCGTCATATCGCGAAAGCCGCCGGCGGCCATTTTCAGCAACAGAGGATTGCGACGGTTTCTGTGCGCAGCAAAGTGCATCAGCGTGTTGGCTAAAAGCTGGGGCAAGTGGCTGACCGCAGCGACGATTTCATCATGTTCGGCCGGATCGAGCAGCACGACATGCGCACCGAGGCCGCGGAGGAAATCCGAAAGGAACGAGAGCTGCCCTGCCTGAATGCCTTCCCCGGGCGTGAGCACGTAGATGGCATTTTGAAACAGAAACGGATCGGCGTGGTGAAAGCCGGATTTCTCACCGCCGGCCATGGGATGACCACCGATAAAGCCGGCCTCTGCTGTACGGAAAACCTGCTCTGCGCGCGCGCAGATCGCTTTTTTCAGGCTGCCGGCATCGGAAACAACCGCACCGGCAGGAGCAGCCGCAGCAATCGGTTCCAGCAGTTGCTCAGCCGCAGCGACAGGCGTGGCCACGAAGAT
Source organism: Bacteroidota bacterium (assembly GCA_011375275.1). Taxonomy (GTDB): domain Bacteria; phylum Zhuqueibacterota; class Zhuqueibacteria; order Zhuqueibacterales; family Geothermadaptataceae; genus Geothermadaptatus. The sequence continues at coordinate 216 of DRLW01000235.1, read as the reverse complement.
CAATTCAGAGTGTGAGCAGGCTGCTTGCAGATTCTGCACGGGAAAACCCTGATGCACGAGGCCGTCCTTCTGCGCAGCGGCTGCGACATCGTTCCGATCAACACCGATGAGGCGAACGCCGGGATAGAAGCGCCGGACAGCCCGGCACAGCGAGCCGCCGATCAGGCCGAGACCGATGACCGTCACCTGCTGCGGAGAGGGGGCGTTGGGCTCAGT
>DRLW01000234.1 GCA_011375275.1 Bacteroidota bacterium | reverse complement strand
GCACGTAATGACCTCTCCCTCAGAGTACTCGACTAAAATCCCGGCCCGCCAGAGAAATACTGCTCGTCGCCATGTGGTGCAAGGTTGGCGAAAAGGACATACTGCTTGAGAAAACGCAGCTCGGCTGTGCCGGTCGGGCCGTTTCTCTGCTTGCCGATGATGATCTCGGCGATACCCTCGTTATCCGACTGCTTTTCGTAAAAATCATCGCGGTAAACGAACATGACAACATCTGCATCCTGCTCGATGGCACCGGACTCGCGCAGGTCAGAGAGCATGGGGCGCTTATCTGTGCGCGCTTCAACAGCTCGCGAAAGCTGGGAAAGGGCAATCACAGGCACGTCCAGTTCCTTTGCCAGCGCTTTCAGGGATTGTGATATCGCCGAAATCTCGTTTTGCCGGCTTTCGTTGCGCGGGCCGTGAATCAACTGCAGATAGTCGATGACGATCAGCCCGATCTTGTGCTCAGCCATCAGCCGCCGGGCTTTGGCTCTCAGCTCCAGCAAGCTGATACCTGCCGTATCATCGATATAGATCGGTGCATCGTACAGCCGCCCCGCCGCCCTGCTGAGGTCTGCCCACTTTTCCTGCGGCAACTGGCCGGTTCGTACCATGTGGGCATCGACACGCGCTTCAGCGGTCAACAGACGCAGTGCAAGCTGATAACTGGCCATCTCTAAACTGAAAATGCCGACACCAACGCCATAATCGACCGCAGCGTTACGGGCGATATTCAAACAAAATGCCGTCTTCCCCATCGAAGGCCGGCCTGCGACGATGACCAGGTCTGATTTCTGAAAACCGGAGGTCATCTTGTCCAGGGCATCGAACCCACTCGGCACGCCGGTCACAGAGCCATCGCGTTGATGAAAGCCTTCGATGGTATTAAAGGTCTCTTTCAGGATCGGGCTGATATGACTGAAGCCCTTGCGCATTCCGCGTTCGGAAAGAGAAAAAATCTTCTGCTCAGCCGAGTCGATGACGTCTGATGCAGACTCGGCATTTTCATACGCCATGCCGATGACTTCAGTCGAAATCGTAATCAAACGCCGGAAAAGTGATTTCTCCAAAATAATGCGGGCATGATACTCGACATTGGCAGCGGTCGGCACCGAAGTCGCCAGCTCAGACAGGTAATAGTTCCCTCCGATCTCCTCCAGCAATCCCGCTTTTGCGAGCTCCGCCCCAACGGTGAGAACATCGACAGGCTCTGTACGGTTGAACAGGGTCACGGCTGCGCGGAATATTTCCTGATGGCCGAGTTTATAAAAATCTTCCGCTTCCAGCAGCTCGATCGCTTTACCAACCGCAGCAGACTCGATCAACATACTGCCGAGAACTGCTTTCTCTGCATCAAGGTCCTGGGGTGGAATACGATCAAACTGGACTGCTTCGCCAGCCGCCTGTGAGTTTTTTTTCTGTTTCTTTGCGTTTTTGTCAGCCATTTTTACCCGGCTTTGCCGCATCCGGCATCGGTGGTTTATCGCCAATCTCGCGGTCATAAACAGCACGAAACCGCTTCATATCTTCGAAAACCGCCCAGAACAGTCCCTGGTTGTGCAGCAGGGCAGCAGGATTATGGGTCACAAAAACCCGGATTCCTTTGTACTGGTGCTCGCTGCTGCGCAGCGTATCGATATCAGCGCTGGTGTTCAGAACCGAGGCAGCCGCGACCCGGCCCAGACAAAAAATATAGCGCGGCTGCAGCAAGCTGATCTGCTGCTGCAAAAAAGAATGGCACGCGCTCAGCTCATCCGCTGCAGGCTGCCTGTTCGCCGGCGGTTTGCATTTGACGGGAAATGTGATATACACCTCGCCGCGCGCAAAACCCATGCGCGTCAGCATGCGGTCGAAAAGCGCCCCGACCTGGCCTGTGAACGGCAGACCCGAAGCATCATCGTCTTTGTCCGGTGCTTCACCGACAAAGAGTATGCGTGGTTTTTCACTGCCATTCCCGAAAACAACCTTTGTGCGTGCTCGCGAGAGGCCACACGCCGTGCATGCCCCTGCCTCAGCAGCAACATCCGCCAGCGTTTTCTTCCTGCTCTTCGCTGCCACCACCGGCTGCTCTGCCTCAGGGGCGGTCTCCCGCGCCAGCTCAGGCGTCACCACGGGCAGTACATTCGGCTGCTCTGTAAAAGAAGCTGTGCCGCGGGGAATGCCGAGCAGCGCAGCATCACCATAAAGTTCGCTCTGCTGCTGCCAGAATGCTGCGAGCGTGTCTAAACTATTGACCATATAGGATTTTCTACTCTGTGAAATCCAAAATCTGATTTATGGGCTCTGTTTGCTCTGATAGAATCAGATCAGTTGACGTTTTCGTCAGCGTACTCAACGACGAGCTCACCATTCATGAATTCTTCCAGGGCTTTGGAAGGCGGTTTGGGCAAAGAACTCAGCAGCTCGACGATATCATGCTGTTCGGTTTCTTCATCTTCGAAGTCTTCGTTCATATCCATGTAGCCGAACTCTCGTTCTATCATGATTTTGTAATCAGAGTTGATTTGCCGGGCGCGCCGGGCAATCATGATGATCGCTTCATAGACATTTTCCGCGTGCTTTTCGAAAATTTCCATCGAAATTGTTGATGCCATTGGGTGTTACCTCCTGATGCTCTCGGTTTGTGATAGTTCTGCTATTTTCTTCTCGATCGTTTCGATGACTTGATCGACTGTATTTTCAAGTATATCGTTGGTGATGACGGCATCATACTGCGACTGCTTTTCCAGCTCATGGCGGGCATTTTCAAGGCGTTTGCGTATGACGGCGTCGGAGTCTGATTGCCGGGAGCGCAAGCGGCGCTCAAGGTCGTGCATCGAGGGCGGTTTGATGAAGATCAGCAAAGCCTGATCGCCATAGATACGCTTGACTTCGATGCCCCCCTGGATATCAATATCGAGCAGAACAACCTTGCCCTGGCGGAGAAAATGATCGATGGTTGCCCGGCTGGTGCCGTAGTAATTGTCGTGCACGATCGCCCACTCGATAAACTCTCCCTCTGCAATTCGTTTTTTGAACTCCGCTTCGCTCAGAAAAAAGTAGTCTTTACCATCGACTTCGTTTTGACGGGGTTTTCTCGTCGTGCAGGAAACCGAATAGACAAAACGCGGATCGTGCCGTTCGAGCACTTTTCGGATGATCGTCGTCTTGCCGCCTCCCGATGGCGCAGAGATGACGACCAGTAGGCCTTGTTCGTTCACGTGGATTATTCTATATTTTGAATTTGCTCGCGCAACTTCTCGACTTCTTCTTTGAGCAGAACGACGAGGTGCGCGATCTCAGCATTACTTGCTTTGGCACCGATGGTATTCGCTTCCCGGTTCATTTCCTGCAGGAGAAAATTCAGCTTGCGCCCCACAGACTCGGGTTGTGCCAGTGATTCGACAAACAGCGTGTTATGACTTTTGAAACGGATACATTCTTCTGTGACATCGACCCGATCGGCCAGAAGCGCGATTTCAAGTTCGAGACGTGCCGGGTCGAGTTCGCCGGAATCGAGCATGGCATCGATGCGGCCCTTGAGTTTGACAAACTCCTCCTGGCTCCGGCCGGCAGCCAGAGTCTCGATCTGCTCGATCAGCGAGCCGAGGTTATCGATTCGGCTGCGCAGGTCTTTCTCTATTTCAGCGCCTTCACGCTTGCGCATGGCGTTCAATTCCACAAACGCCTGCTCGATGGCTTCAGCGGTGCACTGCCACGCTTCTTCAGGCAGTTCAGCGGCATCGGGCTGCACAAAAATATCGCCGAAATTGAGCAGATGCTCGAGCCGGACCGGCTCTGCGATCCCGGCTGCTGCACGGATGCTGTCCAGCAGGTTGCGGTAACTTTTCACCACAGCCTCGTTGATATCGAGCTGAACAGGAGCCTCGTCGGCTTCTTTCAGGGTAATGTTGATGTTCACCCGCCCCCGGATCACATGCTTGCGGGCTATATCGCGGATATCTGACTCACGGGTTTCAAATGCTTTCGGCAGTTTGATGGTAAAGTCGAGAAAGCGGTGGTTCACCGTCCGCACCTCGACCTGCGCTTCGTACTGTTCCGTACTGCTTACCCCACGCCCGAAGCCTGTCATGCTGATGATCATGAAGTTTTCCTGATGATGTCTGTTTCGCTGAGGAGAAATACTGTCAACCGGGTCCTCTGCTGGTTATCAACTTAACTCAGCTAACCGGGTCTGAGCCGGATACCACCTTCTGTCATTCCGGCCAGGTGAAGCGCAGTGCCGGAATCTCATCTTTTCGAGCACGTGCCTGAGTCTGGGGGATTCCGGTCTTCCGCTACGCGGAAACCGGAATGACGGTGCTGATGCTGGCACGTGTTGCGCTCAAACAAACTGGTTGAAAAGGGGCACCCGTGCTGAGTTAACTGGATACCCGAAGGGTAGTCTGCCTAACTCACGGTTTAAAATTGACTTAAATTATAGTAATTATTTTGAGAAGAGTCAAATTGTTTTTGCGGATTTTTCGCACGTAAATACATAATAATAATAAATCTCTGGAGCGTGAGTACAAGGTGAGTTCTCAGGCAGGAAAACCAGCAGGAAATGAGCCGAAAAGGAGAATATTAGCCATATAGCCCCCCCCGAAATGATCAGCACGTCGCAAAAAAAATAGGAGCAGCATTACCGGTCTGATTCACAGATGCGCGCTTCTCTCAGAGACAGCAGGATGCCGGCAGAACTTTTTTGAGATTTAGGAAGCACTTTTCAGCGCCGGCGATAACGCTTTTTCTCCAGCACAAACGAAGCAGAAATCCGGTGTGATGTAGCCAGCTCTGTGTTGTTGAGAAAAGCATAATCGACTTGCAGGTGTCCGATGCGCAAACCGGCTCCGGCGGTAAACATGCCGGCATCGCTGCCGAGGCGTACAGCCAGCCGCTCGCGATACTCGTACTCGACGCCGATGTGCAGGTCCATGCTGAGCGCCCCGCTGGCAAACTGGGCAGCGCTGCCCTGGTTGTCGAAATCGAAATCTGCATCGGTGATCAAAAGCAGCTTTCCCTGTAACCGCTTGCTGTAGATCGGCAGCCCTGCTCCTAATTTCAGAGTCGGGTAGATAATTTCCTTTCGACCCGTGTTCCAGGCGAGAATAGTAGTGGTGATATCCTGCAACGTAGCACCCAGGTACAGATCGCTCCACGGATTGGATTGCACGCCGATATCG
>DRLW01000233.1 GCA_011375275.1 Bacteroidota bacterium | reverse complement strand
GGTGTTTTTTGAGAATTTTGGCCAGGCGCAGGTTAAAGCCGGGATAATCGACAAGGATGGCGCAGGACGGCTTGCGGCGAATGATCTCCTGCTCCAGATGACGAAAAACACGGCGCAGAAAAGGCAGGTGGCGCACCACTTCGCTAAATCCCATGATGGCCATACGCCGGGTGTCATAAAGCTGCTCCTGCCCCAGGGCGTGCAGATGTTCACCGCCGATACCGAAAAGCTGCACGTGCGGTTTTTCACGCAACAGCTCGCGGGCGACACCGGCAGCGTGCAGATCACCGGAGGGTTCCCCGGCAATGATCAGGATCGAGGGATGCTCGTTCACGTCATGTAAAACCACTTGAGCACCAGCAGGATGGTCACCGCCGCAAAGCTGAACAGCGTGTTATCCTCTACCTTCAGCGTGCGGGCGAGGGATGCGGGTTCAACATCGTGTTCTTTGAACGGCCTCAACCGGGGAATCCAGCGCGGCACCTGTTCGCAATATTCGCGGTATTCATCACCGAAGCGCTTGTGCAGCTCCTCTTCTTCCAGCGAAACGATCATCGAGTACTGCAGCGCAAACACGGCCACGAAAACGATCAGCATCCACGGCATCCACGCCCAGGACATGATGACCAGCCCGCCGCTGAGCAAAAAATTGCCGACGTACAACGGATTGCGCACATAGGCAAAGGGGCCATGGGTGATGAGCGAGGAGGCTCCGGCGCCGCTGGTGGTTCGCGTGGCGCCACCGGCATGCCGCACACCCCAGATGCGAATCGATTCTCCCAAAAGCGCGATGGCAAAGCCCACGAGCAGGGTCTGTGCCGTCGGGTCGGCCAAAATCAGCACGGCTATCAGAAGCGGAATCGGTGTATAGCTGCGATAATTAAAAAGAAATTCTCTAATGTCCATGGGTTGCTTCCGTCTGCTTTTTGATGATCTGTGAAATTTCGCTGGCGACCTGCAGGGCCTGCATGCCCTCCTCAGCGGTCACCGCCGGCTCGCTGCCATCAGCTATCGCCTGCACAAAGGATTCCAGCTCCATCTGCAGGGCATTGCCTTCGGGAGCGCTCAAGCGGTCATAATAGACATAGCGCGTTTTATTCCCTTCCATCTTGCCCATCACCAGCCCGGTGCCGCTGTTCTCCGGCAGCTCTGAGACGAGATGAAAACGCTCGGTTATGCCCTGCAGAAAATCGACTGAAATATAGGTCTCGCGCTCAAAAAGGCGCATCTTGCGCATCTTGTTCTGGCTGATGCGGCTGGCGGTCACATTGGCGACACAGCCGTTGGCAAAGGTGATGCGCGCATTGGCGATATCCGGCTCATCCGAAATCACTGCCACGCCGTTGGCATCGATGCGCTGCACGGGCTGGCGCACCAGGCTGAGAATGACATCGATATCGTGAATCATGAGGTCGAGCACCACGGCGACATCCGTGCCGCGCGGGTTGAATGATGCCAGCCGGTGCGACTCGATAAAACCCGGTGAGACCTGCACCGAGCTCAGCGCGCGCATCGCCTGGTTGAAGCGCTCGATATGCCCGACCTGAACCAGCAGGCCGTGGCTGCGCGCTGTGGCGACGAGCTTCTCCGCCTCGGCTACCGTTGCTGTAATCGGTTTTTCGATGAAAAGGTGCTTGCCCCGGTCCAGGGCCTGCATGGCAATGCTGAAGTGGTGTGTGGTCGGCACGACGATATTGACGGCATCCACCTGCGCCAGCAGCGAATCGATATCCGCGCAGGCGAGGCACCCGGCTTCGGCAGCGACTGCGGCCGCCCGCTCCGGGTCGATATCATAAACGCCGTATAACTCTGCGGCGGGGACGTTCTTATATAAGGTAGCATGAAGCCTGCCCAAATGGCCGGTGCCAATAACACCGACGCGTATTTTCTGCACGTTTTCCTCCGGCTCTCCGTACTCTGTCTGCTCAAGCAAGCCTGCAATTTAACCCAATCCCTGCAGAGACGCAACTTCTTTTTGTTTCGCCTTGACAGTGGAAAGCCCGGGGAGTATATTGTCTCCCAAACGGATATTTTCGTATTCATCATGCACGATTTACCGTGCCCGCCATTTTTTTGGATAAACGCTCCGAGCAGGGAGCTATGCAATTTTCAGTATCTGCTGCCAGGTTGCCACGAACCTTTTTTATATTTGTCTATCCTGCATTATTCTCGCATAGACGCAGTGAGCGCAGAGAAAGAATGGTTAATTTCTGCTAAAACAATAAACTGCGTGCTCTACGTCACTGCGAGATATACAAGTCTTTCAAAAACTACGTTTGAAAGGATTACAAGTCAGGGTATCCATTTAACTCAGCTAACCGGGCCTGCCAGGGCACCGACATCTGTCATTCCGGCCAAGCGAAGCGCAGTGCCGGAATCTCATCTTTTTGGGCACGTGCCTGAGTCAGGGAGATTCCGGTCTTCCCCTGCGGGGAAACCGGAATGACGCTTCTGCAGTGTAGGTACGTGCTGTGGTCAGGCAGTCTGCCTGAAAGATGCAACCGTGCTGAGTTAACTGGATAACCAGACTTACCGTTTCATAAAGATTATAGCCTGAAAAGCTTATGTATTGCACTAAAGATGTGACGTCTCTTCTGCTTTGTTTGAATTTACAGAAAAGCCCCGCCCGGGCACGATGTTTCAGTTATCCCGCGTTTCCTCAGGCGCAGCCCTGACGTCTGAATGTATCAAAATAGCAGCTAGGTGC
>DRLW01000232.1 GCA_011375275.1 Bacteroidota bacterium | reverse complement strand
ACGAGTGTTGGTGAAAACCTGTGCACGATTTCCGCCTGCGCGCGCACGATTTCCTGCTCGGAAAAATCCGAAGGTGTTTGCCACGAGCGTGAACGCGGCACATCCGGAAGGCGGTTTTCGGCGAGCAACAGGGGGATACCCGAGTCCGGCGTGTAGCGATTGCCGGCAAACTCCCACGACACATTCACGCGCGTGTTTTTGCCGGCCTGCCAGAGCAGCACCGGATTGAAAGCACGCCAGTCCGCGCCGATGCCGTCGCGGTAGCCGCTGGTTTTGCCGCTGACAGCATTCAGCCGTAACGCCAGTGTGCGCGTTATCAGCGGCAGGTTCAGATCGATGGCAGCTTCTGTGGAACCAAAGCTGCCGCCCGAGCCACGCAGCCGGATAGCGCGCTGCCAGAACGGCTGCTTCTGCAGCAGATTTACCACGCCAGTCATGGGTTTATCGCCCAAAAGAAACGAAGCCGGCCCGCGCAACACCTCGACACTTTCGATATTGTACAGCCGGAAAACCGCTGAATTGGCCTCAGGCAGGCCATCGACGGTAATCAGACCGCCTGTGCGTGAATCCACACCGCGGCTGAAGAAAAAATCGACCACGCCGAAATTTGGCTGCACGTTCAAACCAGCAAGCGGGCGGAGCTGCTCGCTCAATTCAGTGTGCGCAACACCCCGCTCTGTCAGTTCGACCTGCTCAAAAGCCAGTGCTGCCGGGTCGCCGGAACTCAGCGGAACCTGCCAGAGACTGTTACGCCAGTGCGTCGAATCGCTGGCGGTCTGCTGTGCAACAGCTCCGCCCGCGGCTATCACTCCCCACAGGGCAACGATGAAACATCGCGTATTTTTCTGCATTTTCGTCCTTTTCTCTTCAACGCCGCTGTGTCACTTGCAGCCTGGCAATGGAGTTTTGTTTTTTATGCTCAAATTTTCGTTTCGCCTGACACGAATCCTGCACACGATCAGGTAATTTACCCGCACGCTACAGAAGATCACGCCTGCCCGGCACGCCTATTCGAAACAAACCTGCGTGACCTTTTCATCCCGGCAAAAATACCGCCTGCCTGCGGGCTAAAAGGCCCGGCCGATGCCGGCAAGCCAGCGGAAAGTGAAGCGTTCTTCGCCTGCCGGGGGATGCGATAAATAAAAAGGGAAATCGATGCGCAGGCGCGAAAGCTTGCCGAACAGCCAGGCCGGCCAGCCCCGCCAGCGCGGCTGCCACTGCCATCCGAGGCCGGCATCCGAGAACCACGTACCCGGCGAAAAAACATCATCCGCGCGCCAGGCCACCGAACCGATATCAAAAAATCCATACAGCCGCGAGACCAGGGCCTTGCCCAGAAAGGGGACTTTGCTCAGCACGGGATTGAGGGGGTTCCACAGGCCGGCTTCGAGATTAAAGGCATAGACGCGATTGCCGCTGAACAGCGGGTAGCCGAGGGCATCGCTGCCGCGCTGAAAACTGTATCCGCGCACCGCGCCTCCACCGCCGGGCTGCAGCCGCCCATCGCGCGTCCACGCCGGGGGCAGCACACCTTTTACCGCGATCCAGGGATCACTGACCCAGGCATCCATGCTGGCCTGCGCCAGGCCGGGCAGAGTCTGCGCCGGGCTGTTGCTGGAGGCCAGCGCGGCAAAAACACGCCCGCGCACCGGCACTTTGAAAAGGCGAAAACCATGCACCAGCTCCGCCTCGAGGCGGGCAAAGGGTTCCCGCGCCAGGGGCAGGCCGCCGGTGTACTTCACACTCATGTACCCGCGATGGCGGCCCCGATCATCCGCGACATAATTTTTCCGCAGTGCCAGGCGCAGAGTGTTGTACGAAGGCCCATCCCACAACCACGGCTGGCGCAGGTATGAGCGATCAAAATAATGCGCAAAATTCAGCCCGGCATTGAGCTGCACCGAACTGCTCCGGCGCGACAGGTCACGGTTAATCATGTAATACAATGAGATGCCGTGATTGGCAAACCCAAACCGCCGGCTGCTGTGCAGGCTGACGACGGCCTGGCGATTGAACAAATCCAGCGGCTGGCGCCAGCGCAGGGCATAAAAAACCGGTTCGCGCGGCAGGTTTGTGGAAATCCCCGCAGAGAATTCGAGCTGCCGGTCGCCCAGGCCCGTGGCATTGAGGTAGCCGCCGCGCACATACAGGCCCAGGCGCAGACCATCGCGGTCGGAATAGAACGGCGCATCAGACGCCCTCCAGGTCAGCAGATAGCGGTCCAGGGGCCAGTCTCCCTGTTTCCAGGATGGCCGCGTTGTAATCGGCGGCAGCCAGCCGGAATGATTGTCCAACCGGTACACATCCCCCATGCGCAGGGAAGGATCGATGACCACGGCGACGGGTTTCTGCGGCAGGCTTATGCGCGCGCTGTAGGTCGGATTGAAATCACCCCAACCCGTCCATTGCGGGAGAAAAAGCAGGCTGTCTCCCTGCCGTCTGGTGTGAAAAACCGGAATCATCGCCCGTTTGCGCGAGCCATCCGCCAGGGTGAACTCCAACTCCACGGGCATAACTGCCCTGCCTTTGCGGCGCACGGTCACCTCGGCCTGCCAGCCGTTCTGCTGCCGGCGCGTGGAAAATTTCTCCAGCGCATAATCCACCTGCCAGTCGCGATCCAGCCATTGATCGAAAAACCAGTTCAAATCCATGCCGGTGTACTCGATGATCGCCTGGCGGAAATCCTCTGGATAGGGATGCGCGAATTTCCACTTGTTGAAATAATGCGACATGGCCTGGCGATGCAGCTCCTCGCCGAGAACGTACTGCAGGGCAAACTGCATAACCGCGGTTTTATAATAGACCTGCCAGTACCCCCCGCGCCCGCGCCCACTGATGTTGAAACGATCGGAGTGAGTGTTGAGAATCACATCCCGCCCGGCTTTCACCGAATTGAGATAACCGATATAGTTGCTGTAACGCTCGCGCTCGTAGGTGGAATAATCGAACCGCGCGATATCTGTGCGCGCATCAGGATGCTTGACCAGGCGTTCCATGGCCCAGGCGGTGAGAAACTGCGTAAAGCCCTCATCCATAAAAGCGCGGTAGGTCTCGTTGTTGCCGACCATGCCGTAAAACCAATTGTGCCCGATCTCATGCGCCAACAGATCGTAATACTCCGGGGGATAGCCACCGTCCAGAGTGAGCATGGGGTACTCCATGCCGTCGTCAGCATCAGCGACGATCATTTTGTGGTAGGCATAAGGGCCGAAGTCACGCGAGAACACGGCGATCACATCTGCAGCAAACTGCGCGGCATCAGCCCACCATGACGCTTTCCATTCGCGCACAAAAGCATAGCAGGTAACGCCCTGCCACTCAGCCACGCCGATGCGATAGCTGGGATCAGCCGTCCAGGCGAAATCATGCACATTGATCGCCCGATAGCGCCAGGTTTTGGTCTTGCCTGCTATGCGCTCCATGCTCACGGAGTAGCTTTCACCGTTTTCCGGATCGGTGTAATTTTCGATGGCGAGCATCTGCATCAGCGAGTCGGGCAGCACTTCGTCGCGGTTGATCAGAAAGCCGGTCGCCGCCACGATGAGATCGTTGGGCAGGGTCAGATTGACCTCAAAAGTTCCAAAGTCGCCGTAAAACTCCCGTTCATAATGCTGGTTGATGTTCCAGCCGAATTTGTGATCATACACCGCAATGCGCGGATACCAGTGGGTGGCGTTGAACTGGTCATAGGGGCCGGAAGGGTTGTAGTTCATGCGCCGCTGCACCGAGCCGAAATAGGTTTTAAAACGCATGCGGAAGGTGGTGGAATCTCCGGGGGCCAGCGGGTCTGCCAGGGCCACACGCATCATCGTGTTGTCGATGGAGGCGGACAGGCTGACGCCGTGGCCGTCGCGCAGATCCGCCACGGTGATCGCACCCTGGCGGAGTTTGTCGAGGCGGTTGTATCTCCAGTCGCCGGCGGCGCGGCTGTACTGGTCGAGATAGCTGTCTTTCTGAAAAGCGTTTTGATAAAGATGAAACCACACCTCGCGCAGGGTGTCGGGTGAATTATTATAGTAACGCAGCTCCAGCCCGCCATCGATGATGCGCGTGTCCGGGTTCAGCTCGGCATCGATGCGGTAGTGCACATCCTGCTGCCAATAGGCGGCATGCGGCGGCCGGTTTTTCCAGTAATAGGGATTGTCCGCGCTGCGATACGCAACACCGAGAGAGCGCTCCGGATTATAGGGAATTTCAGCGGCAAGGGGTCGGGAAACTATCAGGCAGACGAGTAGAAAAAAAGGCAGGCGAGAAAAATTCATACGCAATCAGTTCCATTCCTGAATGATCGGTTCACCGGCAGCGGGCGTAACCTGGCAACTCCTGAAGAAATCAGCCAGAAAATACGAAAGCAGGCAATTTTTTGCAAACAGAATGGCACTGTGAGGAAATTGTAAAACCGTGCTGGCGGGCGCACCTTCCTCTTTTCTCAGATTTTTCCCCACTCAGCGGTCGTCATCACTATTACGCGGATAGTACGGTTTTGCGATCACCCCTTCGTCACTCAGGAGCGGGGCCAGATCCGGGTCTGTTAAAATATCGGCAACCCGAACAGAGTCACCGTCGAGAACAGCGAGCTGCGCGATCAGACGCACGCCGTGGGAATAGTCAGCATAGCCCGCATAGTGCCCGTTGTACACCGGCTGGATGGGATGATTTTCACTGCGGTGCCAGCCATAAATCACCACGCGGTCGTAGCTCCTGTCCGGGCTGTAAATTTTATTGGAAATGATGATATCCTTTTTGTGCCCGGCGACGATTTCACCGGCAGAGCGCTCGAAACCAGCCTGCGCGATCTGCTGCTTGATGGAGTCCGTATGCTGGGCAAAGACCGGGACTGTGGTCATTTTGTCTGATGGCGGGATGGGCTGCGGGGAGAGTTTCAAACCAGCCTGGCGATAGATCACATCGACGAGCTTTTTCGTCGGCAGGGAAGAGTTCAGACGATCCGCGAGATACTGGGCTGTTGCCGGCGTCATCGGCATGTACAGATAGTCCTGATCCGATCCGACAGCGAGATAATCGCACACGGAGAATACGGTTAACGCACGCTGTT
>DRLW01000231.1 GCA_011375275.1 Bacteroidota bacterium | reverse complement strand
CGGAAAAACATGGGAGAGAATTCTCTACATCGACGAGGCAACAGGCTGCGCATCCCTGGCGATGGACCCGCAGGACCCTGATATTCTCTATGCCGGCATGTGGCAGTTCCGGCGCTGGCCGTGGTTCTTCAAATCCGGCGGCCCGGGCAGGGGTCTGTATCGCAGCAAGGATGGTGGCAAAAGTTGGCAGAAGCTGGAGAACGGCCTGCCGGAAGGCGAGCTCGGACGCATCACCGTGGAGGTTGCGCCCTCGCGGCCGAATGTGGTCTATGCTGTTGTGGAGGCAGAAAAAACGGCCCTGTACCGCTCGGACGATCTCGGCGAGCACTGGGAAAAACGCGATGGTTCGTTGCTCATCTCCATGCGCCCGTTTTATTTCGGCCACCTGTTCGTCGATCCGCACAATTTCAACCGCGTGTACAAGCTCAGTTTGACCCTCGGCATGAGCGAGGATGGGGGCACATCGTTCAGCTCTCCGTTTACAGATAACTCCGCCGGAAGCGTGCACTCTGACCTGCACGCGTTGTGGATCGATCCCAACGATACGCGGCACCTGATTCTGGGCACAGATGGCGGTGTTTATCAATCATGGGATCGCGGCGGCACGTGGACGTTCCGGCAAAGCCTGCCGGTTTCGCAGTTTTATCACGTCTCCTATGATATGGAGTACCCGTATAATATTTATGGTGGCTTGCAGGACAACGGCTCGTGGAAAGGGCCTTCGAGCAGTCCGGCGGGTATAGAAAACAGAGATTGGCAAAATATCGGCGGCGGCGACGGCTTTCACGTCTGGCCTGACCCTCTGGACAACAACATCGTCTATGTCGAGTACCAGGGCGGCAACATCATCCGCAGGCATCTGGACACCGGCGAATCCAAAATGCTCAAGCCCTATGCCGAAGCAGGTATGGAGAAGTTACGCTTCAACTGGAACGCCCCGATCGCACTCAGCCCCAATGATACGAAAACCCTTTATTTTGGTGCCCAGTATCTCTTCCGTTCGCGCGACCGAGGCGAATCCTGGCAACGTATCTCGCCCGACCTGACCACAGACGATCCGGAAAAACAGCGCCAGCTCGAATCCGGCGGTCTGACCATCGATAACTCCTCCGCTGAAAACCACTGCAGCATCATCACCATCAGCGAGTCCCCGGTGGATGCCCGGGTCATCTGGGTGGGTACGGATGATGGCAATCTTCAGGTCACCACAGATGGCGGCAGCACCTGGCGCAACGTAGCCGGAGCAGTGCCCGGGCTGCCGGCGAATACCTGGGTGAGCGGTGTCGAAGCCAGCCATTTCGAACGCGGCACAGCGTACGCGGTTTTTGACGGTCATCGCACCGGCGACATGCGCACATACGTGTACAAGACCACAGACATGGGCGCGAGCTGGCAATCGATCGTAACAGATAACCTCGAAGGCTATGCGCAAGTCATCCGTGAAGACCTCGTCAATCCGGATTTGCTTTTCCTGGGTACGGAATTCGGTTTGTTCATCACCCTGGACTCAGGCCGGCACTGGGCGCGTTTTGCCGGAGGCGTCCCCCGGGTCAGCGTGCGGGACATCGCCATCCATCCTCGCGAGCACGATGTCATCCTGGCGACCCATGGCCGCGGCATCCTGATCATCGACGACATCACGCCGATCCGGGAATTGACGCGGGACATACTCTCAGCTAAAGTCGCCCTGCTTGGGGCACGGCCGGCGCGGCGCACCCTGAACACTTCGCTGCAGCAGTTTCCCGGCAATGCCAATTTCGTCGGCCGCAATCCATCGGAAGTGGCCACGATCACATATTATCTCAAAAAACGACATATTTTCGGTGATATGCGCATCGACATTCTCGACCAGCATGGTGAGCTGATCAAATCACTGCCCGGAGGCAAGCGGAAGGGGATCAACCGGGTCGAATGGCCGATGCGGCTGAAGCCGCCGCGGGTTCCCAAAGCGCCGACTCTTGCCTTTGGCGCCCTGCTCGGGCCGATGGTTCCGGAAGGGGAATACACCGTGCGGCTGCACAAAGGCAAAGCTGAGTATGAAGGCACGATCCGCATCGTTGCAGATCCGCGTGACCCGCATTCAGCCGAAGACCGGGCACTGCAGCAAAAAACAGTGATGCAGCTCTACCGCATGCAGGAAAAACTGGCATGGCTTGCCAGTGCGGTCACCGGCGTCCGCGATCAGGCACGCAAACAGGCTGATGATTTAAAAAAACGCGACAGACTGGGCAAGAGTCTGCGCACATTTGCCGGCCGCCTCGATGCCTTGCATAAAACACTGGTTGCAACGCGCAAAGGCGGTTTTCTCACCGGCGAAGAACAACTGCGCGAAAAAGTCACTTCGCTCTATGCTGCTGTCAGTAGCTATGGCGGCCGGCCTACCGAGTCCCAGCTTGCACGGATGCAGGCCCTGCAGGCCGAGCTGCAGCAGGCGATCGCCCGTTTTGAAAACCTGACCGGAAAAGAGCTGAACAAGCTCAACTCACGACTGCAAAAGAAGAAACTGCCGGTGCTGACCATTCTGAGTGAGGAGGAATACCAGGAGCAGCAGTGACACTGTGCGGAAATTCAGCCCGAATTTCCCAAAAGTAACACGCGGCACGTATGGTTTTTCCATTCTCATATCAGAAACGCGGTGACTTGTTTCGCTTGTGTCCTGCCGCGGGGGCGACTACAGAGGCATCACACCGCTCCCGTCGGATGACGAGAGGATGAAGAATGTTTGTAGTGCACGATTTATCGTGCCAGCGAGTCGCCAATGTTACCGAGTTAGCCTGTTGAGATGCAGGCTAGCGGGGCAGACGGTGTTTCGTTTCGTCTGTGTACTGCCGCGGGAGCGGCAAAGGAGAAGCGTCACACCGCTGGAGCGGTGTGACGAGATGGGTTAGAGCTCAGCTTCCCTCCGCCCTTCGCGGCTTTGCGGTGAAAAACGGGTCAGCCCAGAGCTGGGGGAACGGGATACCCGGTGAATACCGTAACAAGTTCCTGATTTTTCGTCCGATAACAACAGGGTGATCCTGACCTCGCGAACAAAAGGACGAACATGCAGGAAAAGCGCGGAGATATCCGGACTCGTGTCGGATTAAAAGTGAAAATATCGCATCCGGAACAGGGCGAACTGATCGCTACGACGAGCAATATTTCCAATGGCGGGGCTTTCATCCTCACCCCACCGGGCTTCAAGGTTGCGGTGGGAACAGTGCTGGAAGTGCAGTTGCTGGAGGTCAGTCAGGCAACACCTGTACTGCAGATGGAAGTCGTTCGTGTGGAACCAATAGGCATCGCAGTAAAATTCGTGCGCTGAATACGTTGCTTCCTCCCTTCTTCCGGCGAAGCCTTTCGGAATGAATACTCACCGCAAGATTAGACGCAACCGTGCTGCCCCGATTTATCACCAGCCCATCACAAATGCCCTCCGAGCAAAAAATCCGGACAGAACCGCTTTTGCGATAGCCCCTGGCCCGAGACCCGGGGTAATCCGAAACCGCATTGAGGCACAGACCGGGAGTGCAGAGACCAGGCGGAATCTTCTCAGAATGACGACTCCTGTTCTGGTTAAAAAGTCCGTCGCGAGGTGTAAAGTGGCACATCAGCCCAGCACACACAATTTTTGATTTTTTCAGGCCGCGGTTTGCAATAGCTATAAAAATTTTTTATATTGCTTCTTCGCGCATAACCGCCGAAATGCTGCATAGCCTGAAAAAACACAAAATCGGTTTTTCTGTCACAGATCAATGGCGTCTCTGATTACTGCCTTTGTATCCGTCCGGTAAACTACAGGTTGTTTCTCCACGGTTTACGGGGCCAATTTAGTGGCAGGAGTTGGGCGAGGTTTTTGTGCAGTTAGTCCGCGATGCGCACGAGCACACGGTTTGCACCGCGGATAGCGGAACTCGCAAGAGTTCCGGCACCTTATGCACCCGAAGTGTTGCCAGTTCGGCTACTTCTCTCTTACCGGTGCTTGAGCCAGCCCCGTATTCAAGCCGGCGAAAATGTGGGGTTCACCGGACGGAGAGCTGCCTTTTGCCTCGCTGAGGCCGGGGCGCAGGCGCGAAGTGAGGGGACAGCTTTTTCAGGAGTCATGAATTCTGCCAGCATACAGAACACGATCCGATACATTTGCAGGAGCACCCATGAGTGAAAACGACACCAAACCCACAACGCACTTCATCAGAACCATCATCGAAGAAGATGTGCAGAACAATAAAAACGACGGCCGCGTGCACACGCGCTTCCCTCCAGAACCCAATGGCTACCTGCACATCGGCCATGCCAAGTCGATCTACCTGAACTTTGGTCTGGCGCAGGATTTCAACGGCAAGTGCAACCTGCGCTTCGACGACACCAATCCGACCAAAGAAGAGCAGGAATATGTCGATTCGATCATCGAGGATGTGCACTGGCTTGGCTACGATTGGGAGGACAGGCTTTTTTATGCCTCCGATCACTTCGATACTTTGTATGAATGGGCGGTAGAGTTGATCAAAAAAGGCCTGGCCTATGTGGATGACCAAAGCGCTGAGGAAATCCGTGCAACGCGCGGAACTCTGAAAGAACCCGGCAGCAACAGCCCGTATCGCGAGCGCAGCGTCGAGGAAAATCTCGACCTGTTTGAGCGCATGCGTGCCGGTGAATTCAAGGACGGCGAAAAAGTGTTGCGCGCCAAGATCGACATGGCCTCGCCTAATCTGAACATGCGCGATCCGGTGATGTACCGCATTCTGCATGAGCGCCATCATCGCACAGGAGATAAATGGTGTATTTATCCCATGTACGACTGGGCGCACGGCCAGTGTGACTCCATCGAGGGCATCACCCATTCGATCTGCACGCTGGAATTCGAGGCGCACAGGCCGCTGTATGACTGGTTTCTCGATCAGCTCGGTGTCCATCATCCGCAGCAGATCGAGTTTGCCCGGCTCGAGCTCACCTATACGATTTTGAGCAAACGCAAGCTGCTGCAGTTGGTCAACGATGGGCATGTCAGCGGCTGGGACGATCCGCGCATGCCGACCCTGTCCGGCATGCGCCGGCGTGGCTACACTCCGGCGGCAATACGCAATTTCTGTGATCGTATCGGCGTGGCCAAGAGCAACAGCGTCGTCGATGTCGCCATGCTCGAGCATGCGGTACGCGAAGACCTCAACAAAACCGCGCAACGTGTCATGGCTGTGTTGGATCCTCTGCGTGTGGTCATCGAAAATTATCCTGAAGGGCAAACCGAGGAGGTCGAGGCGATCAACAACCCGGAAGATGAGAGCATGGGCAAACGCAAGTTGCCCTTTTCCCGCGTGGTCTATGTTGAGCGCAGCGACTTCCGCGAGGAGGCGCCGAAAAAATGGTTCCGGCTGGCGCCCGGCAAAGAAGTGCGTCTGAAATACGCCTATTACATCACCTGCCGGGAGGTTGTTCGCGATGCTTCCGGCGAGGTGATCGAGCTGCGCTGCACCTATGACCCGGAATCACGTGGCGGCTGGACGACCGACGGCCGCAAAGTACGCGGTACCCTGCACTGGGTATCTGCCGAGCACGCGATCGAAGCCGAAGTCCGTCTCTACGATCGTCTCTTCACCGTGCCCGAGCCGGATGGTGACAAGGAAAAACCGTTCACAGACTACCTCAATCCGCACTCTCTCGACATCCTGAATGGCTGCAAGCTGGAGCCATCACTGGCCCGGGCTAAACCCGGCGAGCGCTTCCAGTTTGAGCGCCAGGGCTATTTCTGCGTTGACAGCAAAGATTCGCGCACGGGCAAACCGGTTTTTAACCGTACGGTCCCGCTGCGT
>DRLW01000230.1 GCA_011375275.1 Bacteroidota bacterium | reverse complement strand
CTTCGGGATGGCTTCCCTGTTTTTTATCACTGTTTTGGATCGAATGCAACAGTCTGATAAAATCACGCGGTCCCAGGCAGCCCGACTTTCCTTGTGCCGGGTGCTGGTTGGTGAATAGATCGGCTTAACCTGACGAATAATAATTGCAAGACATGGGCTGATCCTGAGCAGATCACATGGATTTTTGATCAGTGAGGAGCAATGACGTTATGACGCACGCCAATAAAATCATCCGTCTGCTGTCCGGCATAACACGCTTGCGCCATCCCCAGCACGGATACACGTTGCTGGAAGGTGTGGTGACGATGACCGTGATCGGTATCATCACAGCGGTTTCGCTCAGCCGGCTGCAGGGTAATTCTGCCGGAGTCCAGCAGCGCAATGCAGCCCGAATCGTGGTTGCTGACTTACAGTATGCCCAGGAGCTTGCACAGATGCGTGGTAAAGCTGTGCGAGTGAGCATCGATGAGGCGAGCAACAGCTATGCGATGTATTGGCATGGAAGCAGCCAGCCTGTGATCAACCCTATGGGTGGCGCCGCCTTTGTGCGCACATTTGGCAAAGATGAGTTTCTCCATGTTCAGATTTCCGGCAGCGACCTGAGCAACGGGCAGATCATCTTTGCCCCGGATGGTGCGCCGAAATCCGGCGCGGGCAAGCTTAGCGCTGAGCGTATGGCTGTCAATATAAATGGTAAATTCCACATCGTGGTACAGCCTGAAACCGGAGTGATCAAGCTGGTGACATTGTGATGTTTTGACCCGAAAGGCGGTCAGTCATGGTTTTAATGCAGGAATATTCCACTTCAGGCCTGGCAGGCAAACGCAACCGTACTCTGCACCATCTGAAAGGCGAAGCGGGATTTTCGCTGTTGGAGGCCGTTGTGTCGATCACCATCACGGCTGTGATCGCGGGGGTGATTTCCCGTGTGCTGGTCTCGGGAGTGGATACGTACCAGTTCGTGGAAGCGCGCAAACAGGCTTTGCAATCGAGCCGGTCCGGGATTCAGCGGATAACCCGCGAGTTGCGGCAGATCACCAGCAGCGCTTCTCTGCTCGTCGCGCAGGAAGATTCGATTCGCTTTTACAAGCGCAACAGCGAGCTGGTGACAATAGCCTATGGCCAGCAGACCATCAAGCTGAACGGTTTCCCCCTGGTTGAAAATGTCACTTCGTTTGAGTTCCGTTACTTCGGCAACGACAAGAGCGAGCTGGATGCCCCAGTCACCAATCCTTCAGACATCTATCAAATCAAATTTGAGTTGGAAGTGGTTCGCGATGGACACACCGTTACGTTGTTCAATGAAATCCGGCCGCGCAATTTTTAGGGTGCTCACTAACCAGCGCGGCAATTCATTGCTCGAGCTGATCATGGTGATCATCTTTCTCGGCGTCGCCTTTGTGACGACTCTCGGCATGATGAGCACCGGCATCACAAAGAGCGTCAAGATCGAGCAGTTGACGCGTGCCTTGATGCTCGCTGAGCAAAAGATGGAAGAAGTGCGCGGCGACAAAAGCACGCGCGGCTATTCCTGGATCACAGAGAACAATTATCCGGTTGAGAACAATCCAGGTGGTTATTCCGGCTTCAAGCGCACTGTTAACGTGATCAGCTATTCGACTTATAAACAGGTACAGGTCGTCGTTGAACACGATGAACTTCCCAAGGTCGAGCTGTACACTCACATCGCCAACTTCTAAGCCGGGCAGGTGGCTCGCATAGTCTGGTTAACCGAAGGCTCTGCCATGAATACGACCCTCAGAAAACTGTGGCAGGATGCGAAACGAGAGAGCGGAATCTCGCTGATCATGGCCATTTTTGTTGGGCTGGTACTGAGTTCCGTGGGATATGTCACCATCCACTCGGTGATCATGGACAGTAATGTCGCCGGCATGCATGCGAAAACCGTGCAGGCATTCTGGCTCGCTGAAGCTGGTATGGAGCGCGCGATGCGCTACCTGCGCTTCGCTAACCCTCCGCCGGGCGGCACTGCTCCGTTCACTCATTTCGACAATGTCGCCCTTGGAGCCGGGACATTTACCGTTGAAATAGACCCGGATGACGGCAACCCGTCCACGTTCATGAAGGAGTACGTCATTACCTCGACCGGGACGGTTGGAGATGTCGAACGTTCGATCCGGGCTTCTGTCAAAACGGTTACTTTTGGTAATTATGCCTACCTCACCGGTAATGAAGGGGGAACGATCTGGTTCAATACCAACGACCTGCTCGAAGGCCCCATTCACACAAACGACAAATTTTCGATTACCGGCAGGCCGGTTTTTAAGGGCAAAGTGACCAGTGTGGCGACGAGCTTCAACAAAGGCAGCTCCTACAACCCTGATTTCCAGGATGGCTATCAGCTCGGTGTTCCTCCGGTGATTTTTCCCACTCTGCAGAACTTGATCGATAATTATTTCATCGAGAATGGCAGCAGCACACCGGCGCTGACCATCGATGCGCGTTTCAACAAAGATGCGAGCATTCGCTTCAATTCCGATGGGACGCTCACCTACAGTGTGTGGAAATATCGCTGGAACGGCAGCCGAAGATATATCATCCACGATCAGGTCGTCGATATCAACAGTCTCAACGGGTTGCTGTGGGTGAAGGGGGATGTCGAGATCGAGGGGACGTTCAAAGGGCAGCTCACGGTTGTGGCAACGGATAATATTTACATCACCGATGACATCCGCTACAGCGATTCTTCAGCAAGCGGGAAGCCACCGGAAGGCAGCACCAACACACTTGGCCTGATTTCCAAAGAAAACATCGTCGTTGCCGACACCTGGGCCAACAGCAGTGACGTGGTCATCAACGGTGCGTTGCTGGCATTGGGAGATTCGTTTTATGTGGAAAATTACGCCTATGGTTATCCGCGCGGCACCCTGACCATCTGGGGGTCTTTGTCGCAGAAGGTGCGCGGGCCGGTTGGAACGTTTGGCTATGGCTGGACTACGGGGTTTCAAAAGGACTATCATTATGACAGCCGGCTGGGCGAGACACCGCCGCCGTATTATCCCAGTACCGGCCAGTATGAGGTATTCAGCTGGCAGGAGATCGATGGTGAATGACATGAGCTGGAAAAACGTCGTGTGTGTTGTCTCGCTTTTTTTGCTTGCGCATACTGGCCTGGTGGGGCAACAAAATCTCAGCGGTTCGATACGCGGGGTGCTGTCGAAATCAGACAGCCCGTACACGATCATCGCGGATATCATCGTTGATGCCGGTGATACGCTGTGGATCGATCCGGGTGTGGAGTTGCGCTTTAAGCAAGGGACAGGGTTGGTTATCGAAGGCACTGTGCAGGCCGTCGGGCTGGAAGCTGATTCGATTCGCTTTACCAGCGCGGCCGACACCAGCCGGCGCGGAGACTGGACAGGGATTTTTTTTCGCGATAATGGTGGCGGAACGCTGTGGAACTGCGTAATCGGTTTTGCCGCCACTGCCGTGACCACGGGCAAGGGGGAGCTTCTGGTCAAGCGCAGCCTGATCAGCAACAACAATAACGGCTTTGATTGCCTGCAGCAGGGGGAGCCGATCATCGAATTCTGTCGCATCGAAAAGAACATCAATTCCGGGATGCGCGTCATCGACGCATCGCCGGTAGTCCGTTTTAATTCCGTTTTGTTCAACAGTGACGGCGGTGTGGAATCAGCCATCGTGCTGCAGAACTCTTCAGCGCAGATCAGCAATAATTTGATCGCCTTCAACAGCAATTCCGGTATCGACCTGATCAACAGCAGCGCCGCGGTTATCCTGCAGAATACGATCTCGGCCAACGATATCGGAATTACGCTGACGGATTCGGATGCGGCCATCACCAACAACATCGTTGCCCTGAATTATGATGGCGTGCTGGCCGAAGGCAGTGCGCCGGTCCTGCGTTATAACAACATCTGGGGGCACCAGGGTGATGAGTTCACCGGCCTGCCGGAGGGCACCGGCGTGCTCAGCCGCACGAATGCGCGCGGGGATTCTGCGGACGCCGGCTATAATATTTTTCTCGATCCCCAGTTTTATAACCCCGATGGAGTGGATTTTCGGCTGCTGGCGCAATCGCCGTGTATCGATGCAGGTGACCCGGCCAATCCGGCGCAGGTTTCTGTCACCGGCAGTGCGCCGGATATCGGCGTGTATGAGCTGAACAGCATTGCCGT
>DRLW01000229.1 GCA_011375275.1 Bacteroidota bacterium | reverse complement strand
TATTCTCATATCAGAAATGATAGATACGTTCTGGCTGCTGAGTTTGAATGTCATCTGTGCATTTTTTTGAACCGCCAAGACGCCAAGGGCGCCAAGGAAAAAACAAAAAGTCTTTCTTCGCGCTCTTCGCGTCTTCGCGGTGAAACCCGGCTTCAGCCCAAAGCTGTGAGGACGGAATAACAGATGCATTTTTTGTGAACCACGAAGTGCACGATGAACTCGAAGGAAAACAAGAAGAAAGGACAGGAACTGCTGGTACTGATTTTTACGATGCTTCTGCTCTCTTCGCGGTGAAACACGGCCTCAGCCCAAAGGTGTGAGAACGGCATAACCAGATGTTTTTTGTAAAAATAAATCGCTCACCTCAGGTCTGATTTTTTCAGGATAGTATGGAAAGATAACCTCAGTCCGCATTTTGCACAAAAAGTCCTTGTTCAACATAATCCAATACAACGATGACCTTTCAAAGGAGGTATGAAATGGCATACACGTATAAGGAACTCAAGAGCAAGACAGTCGCACAGTTGCGGGAAATCGCCTCCGGAATTGAGCACGAAGCCGTAAAGGGATATACGCAACTGAACAAAGATCACCTGCTCAAGGCGATCTGTGCAGCCCTGAATATCGACACATTCGAGCACCATCGTGCGGTCGGGATTGAGAAGGGCAAAATCAAGAAGCGCATCCGGGAGCTGAAAAAGGAACGCGACGCGGCCATCGCGGAAAAGCAGCGCGATAAGCTGAAGCAGGTACGGGCTGAAATAAAACAACTGAAAAGAACGCTGCGCAAGAGCATGGTTTGAGGCGTACGATGCCAGCCGGGATGACCGGGGCGGTCGGCGCCTCGTCATCCCGGTTCCCGCGCACGCGGGCTACCGGAATCTCCTCGTTTGAGCACGTGTTTGAGCCCGGGAGACTCCGCCACTCCGCTTTGTTCCGGCAGGAATGACGCGGTGGGGGACGAATGGTCGAATGAAACGATGAGGCAGAAATGGCAGATCAGAACTATATTCTGGCACTGGACCAGGGGACGACAAGCTCGCGGGCGATTCTGTTCGACAAGAGTGGCGCCCTGATCGCTTCAGCACACAAGGAATTTACCCAATACTTCCCGCATCCGGGCTGGGTTGAGCATGATGCCGTGGAAATCTGGGAAAGTGTTTTGCACGTGAGCCGGCGTGTGCTCGATGAAGCCGGCGTGCCGGCACAGCACATCGCAGCGATCGGTATCACCAATCAGCGCGAGACCACCGTGGTGTGGGACCGGACCACAGGTGAGCCGATCCATAATGCCATCGTCTGGCAGAGCCGGCAGACAGTGGATATTTGCGACAAACTGAAACAGGAAGGCCATGCCGAATTGTTTCGCGAAAAAACCGGGCTGGTCGTGGATGCTTATTTTTCCGGCACCAAGATCGCCTGGTTGCTCGAGAATGTCGCGGATGCACGCTCACGTGCCGAAGCCGGAGATTTGCTTTTCGGCACCATCGATACCTGGCTGATCTGGAAGCTGACCGGCGGCACAGTACACGTCACGGATTACAGCAATGCGTCGCGCACTTTGTTATACAATATTCACGACCTGCGCTGGGATGACCACCTGTGCGCCCTGCTGAATATCCCCCTGAATATGCTACCGGAAGTGCGGCCTTCGAGCGAAGTGTACGGCCATAGCACAGAGGATTTTATCGGTAAAAGCGTGCCGATAGCAGGGGCAGCAGGCGACCAGCAGGCCGCACTGTTCGGCCAGGCCTGCTTTGAAACAGGCATGGTGAAAAATACCTATGGCACAGGCTGTTTTCTGCTCATGCATACTGGCGACAAACCTTTTGCCTCGCGCAGCGGCTTGCTGACCACCATCGCATGGGGCATCGACGGCCGGGTGGAATATGCCCTCGAAGGCAGTGTGTTTATCGCCGGTGCGGCAATTCAATGGCTGCGCGACGGCCTGAACCTGTTCGAATACTCGGCGCAATCCGAGGCGCTGGCGCTGGAGATCGATTCCTGCGACGGGGTGTATTTTGTGCCGGCTTTTGTCGGCCTCGGTGCGCCCTACTGGGACAGCGATGTGCGCGGCGCGATTTTGGGAGTCAGCCGTGGGACCACAGACCGGCACCTGGCGCGCGCAGCGCTCGAAGCCATGGCGTACCAAACCCGCGATGTACTCGAAGCAATGCAGAACGATACCGGAATCAGCATGCAAAAGCTGCGCGTCGATGGCGGTGCCTCGGAGAATAATTTTCTCATGCAGTTTCAGGCCGATATCCTCGATGTCCCGGTCGAGCGGCCACGCGTGGCGGAAACAACAGCCCTCGGCGTCGCTTATCTCGCCGGGCTGGCTGTGGGGTACTGGAAGGATCAGCAGGAAATCGCTGGCAACTGGGCGGTAGCCCGCCGTTTCGACGCTGTCATGCCGGCACAGCAACGCGAGCAGCACTACCATGGCTGGCAGGAAGCGATCAAAGCAGTGCGCACGTTCCGGGTTTGATTTGTCCCGGCTACTGTTTGTATGCTTTGTCCCTCAGGCAGCAGCACGGGGCCGTCAGGGCTTTTCTCAGGGCAGCATCTCATTACATCAACGGTGAGATACTGCCCTTTTTTTGTTGAATTACATTCTGATGCAGCGCGGTGCCGCGAGAGAGGGTTTTCTGGTCAGAAAAGCTGGTTGCGCAGAAACTGCAGGTTGCGCACCGACATATCGAGCAGCGGCAGACAATGGGTTTCGATGGTGATCTGAGCGGCAAAAGCATCTTCTTTGAGCGCCTGCAATTGCCCGCGCCAGTCAACTTTGCCGCTGCCAAGTGGGACGCAGGCGATCAGCGCGCCCTCGCGGGTGTCTTTGGCGTGCACGTTGACGATATGATGTTTCAGAGCAGCATATCCCTCGGGAAACGGGCGCTCACCACTGCCTATGGCATTGGCCGGATCCCAGTTGGCGCGCAGATTTGGCATCGCCACGGCATCGAGGATGGCCGCGGTATTGCTGCCGCTGTCGCACCAGAAGCCGGGCTCGTTTTCCACCGCCAGGGTGATGTTGTATGCCGCCGCTGTGCCGGCAGCGCGCTGCAGGGCCTGCACAACCTCTTCCTCTTCGTGTTCCCCCTGCTCCTGCAAACGCTGAAATCCGAACACGATCACCAGCGGACAATCGAGCCGGTTGGCCAGTTCGCACGTTCGCGGCAGGATATCCTCCATCTCCCGGGCGAGGCGTGCGCTGTCCCTGCAAGTGCCTTTAAACAGACCGGGCGACAGGGCGGTGTACTGGATACCGAATTCCTGTTTCAGGGCCAGCAGCTCTTCGATTTGTTGCTCGCTGCACTCGGGGACGCGTTTGTCTCCGAGCATGCGCAGTTCATAATTCGTGATCCCCCATGCCATACCGATCTGCACGGCCTGGCTGACCTCCGGCGCAATTTCATCGCTCACAAAACCAATGCGCATATCATTTCCTGTGTTTTTTTATCGCCGCAACCGCTTCGATGATGCGGTCGATTTCTTCGAATGAATTGAACAGATGCAGGGAAATACGCACGCCGTCCAGCCCGCCCTCATAAACTCCGCGTGTGCGCAACTTGTACTTGCTTGCAAGCAGGTTTTGTACCTCAGCTCTGGCCATGCCCGGCACGCGGAACGTGACCATGGCGCTGCTGCCTTCCGGGTATTGTGCTGACAAATCCTCACAACCGAGCTCACGTAAGCCCGCACGCAATTTATTCGCCAGGGCCAGATTATGTCGCCAGATATTCTCCGGCCCGATATCGAGCAGGAAGCGGGCTGCAGCGCCGAGTCCGGCCACCAGTGCTGTATTGACAGTTCCATATTCGTATCGCTGCGCACTCGGATGCAGGTGGAATTCGCCAGTGCGGATATCGAACGTACCGCTGTTGGAGTAGGCTCCGATCCACTGTGCCGAGATGGTGTCGAGCATATCTTTGCGCACGTACAGCAGCCCCGTGCCTTTGGGGCCGAGCAGCCATTTGTGGCCGCTCGTCGCCCAGGCGTGGCAACCGATTTCAGCCAGATCAACCGGCAGCATGCCGGCCGCTTGTGCACCATCGACAAAAAACCACAACTTGTGCTGTTTCGCCAGTTCGCCAATCGTACGCAGAGGCAGCACATGACCGGTTGCTGTGGAAACGTGCATCAGGCTGAGCACCCGGGTTCTGGGCGTGATCAGTTTTTCGATGCGCTGTACGTTTTCCTGCGCAGAGAGCATCGAGGGTTCAAAAGTACGGATACGGATGCCATCCTTTTTCTGCCGCAGCAGCCAGGCCAGGGTATTGCCGACGTGCTCGTGGGTCGAGGTGATGACCTCATCACCAGCCTCCAGCGGCAGGCCGTGACAAACGATATTGATGCCCTCAGTGGTATTGCGGGTTAACGCCAGCTCTTCGGGGGAGCAACCGAGCAAACGCGCGCAGGAGGATTTTACCTCCTGCCATAGGGCGTGGGTGTGCCCGCTCTCGCTGATGCGTTCCAGGGTGTCGGTTTTGCGCCGCACCGTGTCGATGACAGGGTAGGGGGAAGGGCCGAGTCCACCGGTATTGAGGTAGATGCGTTTGCGGGTGAGAGGGAACTGATTTCGAACCTGTTGCCAGAACGCAGTATCTTCCGGGGATACGGGTTTCCCACCGTGGGCTGGCCATCGGCGTGTCCGCAGCGGTAGCGCATTGAGTCCGGCGATGCCGGCAAACCCGCCCAGTGTGGTCTGCAAAAAGCGTCTTCTGTGCATGATTTTTCCGGAGTTTGAGGTCGTGTATCAGGGCTCGGGGTGCAGCCGTTCGGTAATCGTCAGCGTGTTGAAATCGAGTACGCGTTCCATGGCACCGTAACGCAGGGTGAGGGTGCGCGAGCCGGGTAAAGCCTGCATGTAAGGGCTTTCGAACAGGGGCCAGGTCTCGTATGACACAGGCGAGCCGTTTATTTTTGGCGTATCACCATAACGCATTTCCAGGCGATCTCCATCGAGGGTGGTGAAGCGCGCAAATGGTACGGGGTTCAGGCCGGTTTGCAGGGGGAGAGCCCGCAGCGAATCCTTAAAAGCCTGCCAGTTCGCGA
This sequence comes from Bacteroidota bacterium, assembly GCA_011375275.1. GTDB lineage: Bacteria > Zhuqueibacterota > Zhuqueibacteria > Zhuqueibacterales > Geothermadaptataceae > Geothermadaptatus. The sequence goes on along the minus strand of DRLW01000229.1, from coordinate 1,643 downwards.
ATCGGGATGCCGGAGCCACCTGCACGACAGCGCCGTTTTTCAGGGATGGGCTGCGCAGACGCCAGGAGCTGTCCGGTTCCATCATCCACGTGCCTTGTGCCAGGGGATAATAAGCGATGAGCGCGTCGCCGCCGCGGGCGAAAATCCAGCCTGAGGCATCGATCTCACGGCGTGAGAGATCCCGCGAAAAGAACGTGTCAAAATGTGGAAATTTTGCCCCCGGAGCGATATCAGTCAGGGTAATCACGACATCACGATGCTGGAAAACCTGTTCGTAGGGAGAGCCACCGGTCCATTTGTCGGGCGAGTCGTAAGTTTTTTTGGAGCGTACCACCAGCTCGGTGATAAAGCCGAGATGTTCGGCAAAGTACATCCCCAGCTCTCGCGGTGATGAGTGGGGCTGGATGCTGAAAAATGTATTCTGTACTCCTCGTGGATCGGGCACAGCCCAGGTCAAATCCCATGTGTGTTGCTGAATAGGCTGGAGAAGCCCGCCCTGGCTGGAGCCGAGAGCATACTCGGGCCGCATAAAAGTGTATTTGTAAACCGGAGCATTTTTTACCGCGCTGAAGCGCATGCGGTGCCTGGTGCGCTTGCGTTCGCGGTGTACATAAGGCTGCTGTCTGGCGGTGGCGATGTGGTGCAGAATATCCGGCGGAGTGAATCCACTGAGCGCGAGCACCAGCGCTTCGCCGCGTGGTTTGAACGGCGTGTTGCCCCAGAGCAGCCAGGCCAGTGCGGTCGAAGGCGCGCGCCATTGTTCCAGAACCGCGTGTGGATAGGTCCGGCTGTGCGCACCGGTGTACAGCCCGTTGAGATTTTCCGCGGCAAAATCAGCGATCAGATATTCGAGCATCATGCGCGCACGCTTTTTCATGTCCGGGTCGGAAGACCAGGCGTAGAGCTGAGCCATGGGCACGATGAAAACGCCGAAATAGTCCGGAGAATCATACTCACCCTGTCCGCGCGTCGTGGTCAGATCCATCCAGTGCAGCAGATAGTCGCGTGCTTCGCGGGCGTTTTCCTGTGCGCTCTTGCCCGTGAACCATGTCGAAGCAGGGTCTTCGGGATAAAGTTGACTGATGAGATAGAGCGCGCTGTAGTACATGGCCCAGTGGTTTTCGGTGTCGCCACGGTAGGGCATATACCGCTGCCACAGGGCGCGCATTTTTTCTTTTGCAGAGGAAGAGAGGCGCTTTTGGCCGGTGTAGATGGCTGTGATGATGGAGTACATCCAGAAGACATCGCCGCTGGGATCGCGGGAGAGACTGTCGATTCGGGCTTCAATCCAGGGCATGTCCCGGTTGCGGTAAAGTTTCGCAGCGATATCGAGATAGCCGCCGCGACTGAAGTCCTGCGCCGGTATGCGGTTGGCGTAATAATCGATGATACTGTCCCGGCGGGCGTGGAAGGCGCGCTGGATGTCAGTCGTGCTCTGAGTTTGCGCGCGTAAGCCAGGCGCGCAGATGAGCAAAACGGTGCAGAGGAAGAGCAAATGACCAGAGTTGAAAAAATGAATACGGGCACGTGCCATCAGTTCCCCCCGCTGTGAAAGTAGAGATCAAAAACGATCGCACCGTACAATCCGCTGTACTGCCAGCTCTTGCCGAAGTCATCGCTGAAATAGATGCCCTCTTCGACTG
>DRLW01000228.1 GCA_011375275.1 Bacteroidota bacterium | reverse complement strand
TGGCCTTGCGGCTCTGTTCAAAAAAAACAAACACAGCGCTTCATACCGGTAAAGATGGTATTTCTAAAAAAATGGGCTCTCCCTCAAATCGCGTGGCCGTACCGCGACATTTATGTCGCGTCTGATTATCCACTTAACTCATCATGGTTGTTGCATTTTTTCAACCAGACCGTGTGACAACAACACGTGCCTACCCCAGAACGGTCATTCCGGTTTCCCCGCAGGGGAAGACCGGAATCTCCCAGACTCTGGCACGTGCCAAAAAAGATGAGATTCCGGCTCTGCGCTTCGCCTGGCCGAAATGACACATGCCGGTATCTGAGCCGGGCCCGACTTGCTGAGTTATCTGGATACCCGGACATGTCGCGAAGCATGTTCACCTATACACTTACAATCCCAAAAAATGAGCCGAGGACAAATATCATTTCTCAACCTTCAACACCGCCCCGATTTGCAAAACGATAATTTCCCAACCCGCACAATCTGAGAAAGAACCAAAAAATGGCCGGTAGCCTACGAATGGAGAAAAGAGATGTTTGTCTTTGCAAAAAAAGTTATAAATTATTCAACAGAGCAAGCCCGCGACCCGAAATCCGATACCTGTTATATGGAGCTTCCTGCCTTTCTCTGCGATGCTGAGTTTCTGCTCTGCCCCGATCTCACCTGTCCTTTTCCGTGAACAGCTCCTTCACTTCAAGGCAGGCGGGCGAACCTGATTCTTTCACATCATGAGCGTTTCGCGCAAGCAAAGCCAGGGTAACCGAAAAATTTGTGAACCTTCCAGGCTCTACCCTAATTTATGAAGTTAGGCCAGGGCACTTCGTTAAACACATTGTTCAGGCTATGGAGATTGTCATGCGCCCCTCACCAAAACTTATCTTTTTCTTGCTGGCCTTTGCCCTGACGAGTCGGGCATCCGGCCAGGAGGCCGACTGGTTCAAACAGGGTCAGGCCGCCCTGCAGCAGGGTGATCCTGAAAAGGCTGCGGATATCTGGCAACAGGGTTATACCGCTCTGCTTTCTGAAGAACGCATCGACAGCCGGATCGGATTTGCCTACATCGAACTGGTGACGCAGGAAAAGATGACAGAAAGATATTTTACCGCGCACAAGATGTATTTCTGGGCTCTCGAGGGTGCGGACAGACCTGAAAATGAAAAGGAGATTCGCGCTGAGATGGAGCGGCTGCTGCCCTTGCTTGAGCAGGATGAGCAGAAAGAGTGGCGGCGAATCAGCAAGACCGACATCGTGCAGCTTGCCCGGCGCATCAAGACCTTCTGGCAGGAGTCTGACCCGACGCCTTCAACCGAGCGCAACGATCGCCTGCTCGAACATTGGGAACGCATCGCTTATGCGCGCAAGACGTTTCGCAAAGCCCGCGACACCATTTATGGGACGGATGCACGCGGACTGATCTATGTTCGGCTTGGAGAACCGGAGCGCAAAATCCAGAAAACTCTCGGCACGGTCCGCGCTGACATCAAACGCTGGACCCACGTCTGGGGATCGTTCAATTTTTATCAGCCCGCTGCCGAGCAGGCCATTGTCGAAGCGATAGACCGCCTCAACAGAAATCCGGACATCGAACTCTGGTTCTACCATACCTATGACCCAGAGCAGGAACCGGTATTTTATATGTTCGGCCGGCGTGAGGGGCGTGGACATTTCGGTTTGATCCGTGGCGTCGATGAACTGATTCCCAAGCGGGCTTTCATGACTGCCAGCACGCGCAGCACGAGGGGCCTGCTGCCCGGCGCTGTTCTGCAGACGATTTACTACGAACAGATATCGAATTTTCACCCGTACTTCGCTGACAAAGCCCGTAAGCTGAATGAGCTGTGGAACCGTTTTGAGAGCCTCGGTACGCGCGGCCTGAACAACGACTCTTTTCGCAGCAACAGAGACCTGAACGCGATATTGGCACGCGAGCGCACGGATGAGACCGAGATCATCACCGATGGCGACCGCACGACTTTTGGCCGCGAGCTGACGCCAGTCACCCTCACCCTGCAACCGGTCAGACGCCTGCAAAAAAATACCCCGGCACTCACGATCATCGCGCTGACAGTGCCTAAAATCGGCAAAGAATATCTGCAGCGCGGTCACAGCCGGCACAGGGTCACCCACACGCTGTTGATCAAATCCGCCGAGGGCGAGCTTATCGAAAAAAGGACGGAAAGCCTGCCACCAATTTTTGATAACGTCTCCGTCTTCACCATAGACCACAAAGCCGCAGAAGAACAGCGTTTCGAATTCATCACCGAGGTCTTTGGCCTGGGCCAGGCGCCTGAAGATGCAGATGAGTCATATATTCCTGAAAATCAGGAGGTGATCGGCTACGCCAGGACTGAATTCACCAGCGATGAGCCCCTTTCGACAACACCTGACAGTCTGGAACTCAGTGATCTGGTCATCGGAGTTTCAACGCCTGAGGATATCGGCAGCACCCGGCTCGACTTTCCTGTGGTTCCTGCCTTGAAATTCCGCCGTGCAGACCAGCTCTACACCTGGCTGGAAGTGTATCATCTCTTCCTCGATGAAAACGGCACTGCCTCATTCACGATCGATTTTCAGATATACCGGATCAGCAAGTTTTTTAAAAAACGCAAGGAGATGATCGCTTCGAGCTTTTCCTTTACATCGAACAGCACGACAGCAGCAGAGTACTTTGGCATCGATATCAAAAATTTACGGCCGGGAACTTATGAACTGGTAACGCGTGTGCAAGACAATCATAGCGAGGACAGAGTCAAAGAACGCACCGCTCGCTTCGAGATTTTAAAAGACAAAGATGAGTCTGAATGAGCACTGTTTTACAGAATACAGCTCGGTTTCACTTTATTTTTCGATCATTCACTCAGAGAATACCATGGTGCCTAACCTGAAGAGACCCTGCTCAACTTTTTCTGTGCCCTCAGATTTCAAGAAAATATTTGATCGCCAGTACTTTTCAGTTCACCCGGCTTTTCATACGTGAAATGCGCGTTTGTGAATAAATTTGGGATAAACGGAGAGAAAATATTCCACGCCCGCAAAGAATGTTGGGGGAGCCAGCCTTCGCACCACTCGCAGCATCCCGCATGCCACTCCCCGCGATTAAAGCCAAAACCACAAAATGGAAAATTCGTCTTTTACAAACGAACAACTTAACGGTTGAATTATTGGTCAGGGGCACCCAACAGGGCCTGTTACACTCCAACCGTTGTCTCTGTTCCACCGGACTCTTCACTTCGGTACTGTCAGATACGAGCGGCAGTTCCTGGCTGCTGTGGGCAAACGGAAATGGATAAATACGGTTGATTCGTAATTTTTTTTGAATTTGCTGGCTTCAAAAACAAACCAGGGAGTGACCGATGAATTTCTCTCTCAAAGCCATCTTGATTTTCCTACTGTCTTTCCCCCTCATTGGCGCTGAACAGCACAGCGAAGACTGGTTCAAACGAGGCTCTGAGTTTATTGAAAAAGGACAGTCGGCTGAGGCGGCCGAAATCTGGCTGCAGGGATACAAGGCCCTCAAGGCCGAAAGCCGCGTTGACAGCCGTATAGGGTTTGCTTTTATCGAATTGGTGACGCAGGAAAAACTCAAGGATTATTATTTAGTTGCACAGGAGATGTATTTTTGGGCCCTGTCCGGAGCGGCAATGCAACACAACCAGAAAGCGATTTTCGAAGAACGGGACCGCTGGCTGCCAATCATAAAGGAAGAAGAACAGAAAATCTGGCGCAAGGCCGGAGAAGACCGCATCGTTGAACTCGCTGAAAAAATCCGCAGCTACTGGAAGTTAGTTGACCCCACCCCCTCGACTGAGCGCAATGAACGCCTGCTGGAACATTGGGAACGGATTGCCTATGCACGCAAGAAGTTTCGCAAAGCCAGTGACTCGGTTTACGGTACGGACGCACGCGGGCTCATCTACGTACGCTTCGGGGAGCCGGAACGCAAAGTACTGAAAACCCTTGGTGGGAATCGAGGTGCTATCGCTGGCATTGTCTATCGTTTCACACGTAGTAGAAAAATAGTTGACGTAATCGACCGCTACAACAACACTCCGGAAGTGGAAATTTGGTTCTACCACACTTATGAACGCCAGGAAGAGCCGGTGTTCTATATTTTCGGCCAACGACTGGGCAGAGAGAACTTCGGTTTAATCCGTAGTATAGAAGAGCTGATCCCCAAAGGCGCCTTCAGACGAACAAATAAGCGATACACAGGGGATATGCTGCCCGGTGCAGTCCTGCAAACAGTTTACTACGATCAACTGGCTCCCTACCACTCTTTTCTATATGACAGGGCACGTGAGATGAACACTCTTTGGGATCTTTATGAGCTATATGGTCCCAAGGTGGTCACTTATGGTACTTTCCGCGGTAATTTGAACAAATATGAAATGCTGGCATTTGACCGGGTTCAAGATACCAAGCTGATCACTGACGGGGATCGCAGTACATTCGACCGTAATCTGATCCCAATAGACCTTACTCTGCAACCGGTGAGGCGACTGTTCAAAAACAAACCGGTGCTGACGGTTATTGCGCTGTCTCAGCCTGAAATACTCAGAAAGTCTTCGTCCCAGCGCCGTAAGAGATACCGGGTTAGCCACACGCTGCGGACAAAATCTCCAGACGGCACCATCATTCAGGAAAGAACCGAAAACCTGCCACCGGTTTACGACAACGTATCGGTCTTCACCATCGACCACATGCCCGGGGGCGGGCAGAGCTACGAATTTATCAGCGAAGTTTTCGACATGGAACACGCTCCTGTCTATGCTGATGAAAATTACATCCCCGAAACTCAGGAAGTCATCGGTTATATCAGCACGGAATTCTCCAGTGCGCCTCCCTTGTCAACCATACCTGACAGCCTTGAGCTCAGTGACCTGGTCATCGGTGTCTCCACTCCCGAGGAAATAGGCAGTACAAGATTGAGTTTCCCTGTGGTTCCGTCGAAAAAATTCCTGCGCTCGAAGCAGCTCTACACCTGGCTCGAAGTCTATCACCTCTTCCTGGATGAAAAGGGGAGCTCGCGATTTACGATCGATTTCCAGGTTTATCGAATCGGTAAATTTTCAGATGGTCGAAAGGAGATGATCGCCTCGAGATTTTCCTTCTCAGCAAACAGCATGACGGCCGCAGAATATTTCGGCATCGATATCAGCAACCTGGAGCCGGGGAAATATGAGATCGTAACTCTCGTCACGGATGAACTCAGCAACCGCAAAAAGGAACGCTCGGCCCGATTCGAAATTGTGGGAACTGGAAGCATATCTAACTTGAGGTGATTGAGATCAAACCCAAACATGCTATGTATCACTTACTTAATGCAGATTCCGGGTATCCAGTTAACTCAGCAAACCGGGCGTGATCCAGATATTGACATCTGCCATTCCGGTTTCCGTGAATGCGGAATACCGGAATCTCATCTTTTCGGGCACATACCAGATTCTGGGGGATTCCGGTCTTCCCCTGCGGGGAAACCTGAATAACGGTTTCGGTATGGGTGCGTGCGTGGGGTAGGCGGTATCTCGTTTCGCTTGTGTACTGCCGCGGGAGCGGCAACAGGGGCGTCACACCGCTGGAGCAGTGTGACGATAGGAATGATGCAACCGTGCTGAGTGAAGTGGATAACCAGAACTTTTCAGGTTAAAAACAGCCCCCTCAGGCGAGACGTCTGACGATTTCAAAGTGGTTGATCAGCACCCGGCTGATATAGGTCACGGTTTCTTCAAAATTGGGGATTTTACCGAAGGGTTTGTAAACACCGCGGGCACGGGTAGTGCTCAGGCCGGCGTTATAGCCAGCGGCGGCGGCGAGGATATTGCCATTGCGTGCACGCAGGCTGCGGGCCAGCATTTTCACCATGGCGAAAATAGGCTTCTCGTGCGTCATGCGTTCATCAAAGCGCTGCAGAAAAGCGAGGTCGTCCTCGTTAAAGATATCCCTGCCCTCAACATTGGCGTTGAGGAACTCAGTGTACTGCTCGCGTGCCGCGGCGATGCGATCATCATACTCTTTTTTGATTTTCTGCACATTCAGCCAGGTTTCGGCCTCTGCTTTCAAGCTCTCCACATCATCATTCAGCACACGTTCGAGCACGATGTCCAGGGTCATATTTTTGTTCGGCCTGAACCGGCGGGAAAAATTGCGCTTTGTCCGGCGTAACTGGTAATATTCCGCCAGCTTACCTGCATAGTGATTTTTCTGATATGGCTCCTGGGCGTGCGCTTCGAGGTCTCCGGCACAGATCATTTTATACTCTTTCGCTGTCGGCTGGATGAACTGGCAAATCCCGACCGCAAGGGATTTCGAGACAGCAAATTCATAAAAAAATGACTCGTGCATAATCTGCGCCAGTACCCAGGAAGGATCGACGGGATAGATCGAGCGATATTGTTGAATCGCCTGATCGATCCAAAAGGTGATCGTGTGCAGGCGCCGCTCGAGATCGATTGCAGCAAAAGGGCGGTTCCATATCGGCAGATTGCGCGTTCCGTAACTCGACTCCAGAAAATCGAGGGTAGCGCGGGTGAGCTTTTTGGTATAATCCTGCGTCGTCTCCGATGTTGGAGGCGAGTAGTTTTTCGGCAGGATGACGTTGATCGGTGATTCCGGAACTGCTGCCCCACCTGTGAGCGCCAGTCCCTGCTTGTATTCCAGCAGAGAAGCCAGCGCTGCCGAGCACGCTGCACCTAAGAAATGTCGTCTGTTGAGCGCCATTTGGAATTCCCTGTCATTGCGGATTCTTGCGAACGGCTCCCTGGCCGATCGTCCTTCTATCCGGTTCGTCAGCAGGAATGTATTCACTGAGCAGATTACAGTTTTTTTTCACAGCCAGTTTACGGCGGGGCTGCGTGCAAGCCCTTGTCCCATCATGCACACAGCGAGATGTTGTGACAGCCTGAAAAACTCACAAACATTGTAATAATTCGACCTAACCGGCGGCGGCCAGGTCGTACCGCGATATTCTTGTCGTGCGGTATGGTTCGTCTATATTAAACCAGGGACAAAACCCGACCCGTAGGGGCGACCCGCTGGTCGCCCCTACACCCGTGCGTCTCTATAAATAAACCCAGGCCAGCCCCCCGCTCCATCGGTTCCATCATGGCCGGATTTAAATCCGCGATCACCAAACGGGTTATGGGATTATCAACATCGTCGTAGGGGTTCAAAATTGTAGGGGTTCAAAATTTTGAACCCCTACGGACG
>DRLW01000227.1 GCA_011375275.1 Bacteroidota bacterium | reverse complement strand
GGCAGAACCACCTCGGTTTTGTCGATGTTGAGAAAAATCTCGTTGCGGTTGATCTGGCGAATATCGCCGAGAATAATCTCGCCAACGCGATTTTTGTACTCCTCGAAAACATTTTCCTTTTCAGCGTCTTTGATGCGCTGGTTGAGGTTCTGCTTGGCTGCGATAATCAGACGCCTGCCGAATTGCTGCAGGTCCAGCACCTCGACATAGGGGTCGCCGATTTCAAGAGTGGGTTCAACCTTCCTGGCTGTTTCCAGATCGATCTCGGTCACAGGGTCTTCCACCGTCTCGACGATGGTTTTGTATTGGCTGATTTCGATTTCGCCTTTATCGAGTTTGACGAAAACATCGAAATTGTCCGACTGCCCATACTTTTTCTTGATCATCGACATGACGATGCTCTCGATGATTTCTGTGAGCAGTTCTTTGTCAATACTCTTTTCCTTGACGATCTGGGCAAAAGCTTCTGCGATTTCTGCTTTCATGTTCCTGTAAATCCTCCTGCTGGGTAGCAGAGAACTCGGGTTAAATGGAGTAACTGCATCTTCCGGAGTTCGTTCTTCTGGCTGCTCATGTCATCGATGCGCCAGCATCGATGATCGCAGTTACGTACTGTTTGATCTAGTAAGCTGAAAAATGATATCTGTTATCCTGAAAAACCAGGTCAATTCCATTTTATCCGGATGAGAGCTTTGATAATACTGGCGATGTCGATCCTGACCTCTCCGGTCTTTTTCGTCTTGAGAACAACCTGTTCCTGTTCTTCCGGGCTGCCCTGTACCGCGACGATCTCACCGATTGCCTGCATGTGTTGCTGGTCATCAGGAGAGCCGGTATAGGTGATATCCACCTCCCGGCCGATATTGCGTTCAAAATCACGTCTGGTTTTCAGAGGACGGTCGATGCCCGGCGAGGAAACTTCCAGTCGATAATTTCTGAGAAGAAAATCCTGCATATCGATCAAATCGGTGAGGTCACGACTGAGTGCGACGCAGCGATCGATGGAAATGCCCCCGGGTTCGTCGAGAAAAACGCGGATGACCGGATTGTTCTTGCCGCCTTTGACTTCGAGATCGACGAGTTCTGTCTCGGAGCCGGCGATAACTTCTGCAACGAGTTTGTTTAACAGAGCGAGTAAATCGTGCATTTTCAATCAGACCGGGCAATAAAAAAGTGGGCTGATGTGCCCACTTGAATTGAAAAGATAATTATTTCGAAAAAGAATTGCAAGTTATTTATTTAACAGGAATAATCGCCATTCCCACCCTACCTGGTACTCAGCTCGGCCAGGGCACGCTCTGCGTCGCGCACCAGGAGGTCCTTGTCATACTCATCGATCAGCTTTTGATACACACGTCGCGCGTCCAGCGGCCTGTCAGCCAGCGTGTAGCACCTGCCGGCATGCATGAGCAACTCCGGAGCTTTGAAGGAGCCCTTGTGCTCATTTGCCGCCTGTTCGTACAGCTCGGCTGCCTTACCATACTCCCCGCGCTGGTCAAAACTGGCCGCCAGCCCTGTGGCAGCAGCAAGGTCGAGAATTTCATCATCGCCAGCGTATTTATCGAGATACATGCTGAAATATTTTTCCTGCTTATCATACTCCTGCTTGGCCATATAGGCTTTGCCAAGGTACAGAGTAGCCAGCGCTGCGCTGCGCGTCCCGCTGAAATTATCGACGACCGCTTCGAGAATGCCGATGGCTTCGTCATACTTGCCCTGACGGAAGATATCACGCCCTTTGGCCACCTCCACGGAAGCGATGTTCTCTTTCTGATTCTTGTCGTGGACGTAATAAAAACTGGCCCCGAGCAGAACCACGAGCAAGGCGACCCCGTACAGAAATTCCCTTTTGCGTTCCTGCACAAAATCGATGACTTCAAAAAGTTTGATCAGAAACTGATCCTCTTTCAGCGTTTTTTTATCCAGTTTTTTGCGTGTACTTTTGCGCGCCTTAAGCATTCTCTCCCTTTCCTGCATTCTTAAAACTTGAGTTGTGGGACGCTCGAACATTAAAACCTGTTATTATAACTGAAACCGTGGTTTAAAGCAACAATTATTTGCGCGCACGAGTGGTTTTTTACCCGCTTTCACACTGCTGTGCTTGCAGATGCTGCCACATCTGTATGTATCTTTAACAAGATAGACGACAGCAGACCAGAGCGCTTCCTGCGCTGACGTTGTCTTTTTTTGCGCGTGCATCCTGAGCCGGCACGAAGTAGCGCTGTCTTTTTTAAGATGCCGGGGCCTGAGGCTGCGGCCACACAAATCCCTTTGCCGGCAGGTAAGCGCAATCCTGCCAGCGCACACGATGAGAGAAAGAGTCAACAACTGCTCGTGCTGAACGAAACAAGCCCGGACCAGCAGATTTTTAAGCTGCCGATCCGGGCTTGTTCTTGTGGCGTAAAATTTTTAACACCCTAATTAAGCGCTTCATCACTGCTGTTCCGAAATACTGCTTCGCGCCGGGGATTATCGGGATAAACTCGAATGCGCCCTGTCAGGGTTATTTTTCCCTCACGATATCACCACGCTGGAAACCACGACCGGAAATGATTTTACATTGTGAGGCCCTGCCGTTACCGAGACCGGCATTGACCACCTGGATAACGCCGATCTCTTCCTCTGTCGAACCCAGGGAAAGGCCGGTATCCGGGTCGATCAACTCTTCACCCGCACGCAGGATGACGAACTTGTCCCCTGCCTTGACACCCTGAGCCGAACCGGCGTTGATAATCACACTCGTGGCGGTCGCCTTGACGACTTTGCCCTGCCATTTAAGATTGCGAGCGGTCTTGTCCAGCAGTTTGACAATCTCTTTGATGGCATCCCGCGTCGCCTTGCCAATGATCGACTGATCGAAGTCGTTGCGACTGTTAAAGCTGATCCCGCTGCCCCATTTGTCGAACGACACCCCCTTTTTGCTCTTCTCTTTGCGCACGTTTTCCGCTGCGAGAATCTCCCCTGTCGTCGTATTGACCAGCCTGACATCCATAGCAACGGTTGCTTTTTGCGATTTGACGCCTAAGCCGATGCCTTTCAGTCTGCCGCCGACGCCACCTTTGCTGTGCCCGAACTCGGTCACTGAACCGATAACCGCGATATCGACGCCGAGAAGCTTGCCAGCCTTTGCTGCGGTTTCGGGGGTCACGGCACCAGTCATACCGAGCATCTGCTCTTTCATGACCTGCTCGATTTGCGTGCGTTCGATGACCGTGTACTTTCCGGATTTCACCAGCTCTGTGATCAGCATGTCCGCCATCCCCCGGCCGGTAGAACCACCATACCACCAGGCAATGGTGGTATTGGTTTTGTCGGTAAAATCAAAAACAGCGATGCGTTTTTTCATTTTTAATTGTGCAAAACCTGCGCTGGCTATGAGTAACATCGCCAGAGCAACGCAACTCACTCCCAATACCCGTGCCGGTTTCCAAGTATGCATAGTTTTCTCCCTGAAAATAAAAATGATGCGTGATTAGCCCCCTGTGGCGGATTCAGCCACGTTTTTTATTGTTAGTGAAAAACGTAATCACGAATATCCCCATAAAAAAGAAAAAAGTGCCGAACGCATGGATGCCAGAAACTGTCATCCATAGGTTGGCACTGTGCTGGTAATTCCCGAAATTCTTCGGAACTTGTCAAATCGCAAACCGAATTGGGCGGGTTATTCCATCCCGATCGTGCTGGAATCCTGCTGGGTCGCGGGTTGGGCTGCCTGATGCTTCAGCATGACGCGCAGCTTGTTCAGGCTCAGGCCGATGATTTCGGGCTGAAACGGTGAGAAATCTTTCTTTTCAAGCTCGCGCGCCAACTGCCGGGTGTTGCCGGTGATCTGGACATCCAACTCAGCGGTTTTTCCG
>DRLW01000226.1 GCA_011375275.1 Bacteroidota bacterium | reverse complement strand
GTCGCCTCCCGGCGGGGGCGGAGGCGGCGGGCCGAAGCCATTCTCTACTTTGATTTCACCATCCTGGGCGAGGGAATCATCCTGCGCCTCGGCAACACCGTGTTTGGTCAACACGACATCGGTCAGAAGGATCGGTATCGCCGTGCCGGGGGTCGCGCTGCTGTCAACCCAGCCGCTGAACAGAGCAAGCTCTGCAGGCGGACCGGCTGGCTGCTCGTAATAAACACCCGCCGGTGCCGTCGCCTCGAAGCGGATACCATCCGTCACCTCGGTCACAGAGATCGCCCAGCCCTTCAAAGGAGAGCTGCTGGTGTCTGCTTCCGGGTCAAAAGTAAACTGCGGCGAGCCGGAGTTCAGCGTAAAGGCAAAACCACTCAACTGAGAGTCCGCGGAGACATCAACAAACCACAAAACCGGAAATTTCGACGGCTGGCCCGGTGCGCCGGCGATATCCATCGGAACGCCGAGAAGTTTGCCGTCGCCACCGGGTGGGGGACCGATATAGATTTTTATGGGCTTGAAAACAGAGTCGGCGTAAAAACGCGTCTGGCCCTTTGTCACGCTGGAGACGTCCCTGACAACGAGTTTCAGGCTGTCCCCATCAGCTACTGTATCAGCGACGCGGCCGAGATAACGCCAGAGCATGGCCGGTGGCCCGGAGGGATGTTCGAAAAAAACACCCATCGGTGCGGTCGCCTCTACTCTGGCCGAATCACCTCCGGCTGTGATGACAAAATTCCAGCCGTCGAGACTGGTTTCGACGGTATCGATGCTGTCGAACAAAACAAAATCGGGACTTTTCGATACGATCGTCATGCTGAAAGCGCTGACAGCAGAATCTGCTGTCGTTTGTTCGCCATACATGATGGGGATATCCACGCTGTCCCCCGGAGCGGCAAAGATATGGCCGGGTATTTCAAATGGGGTTCGCATCGAATCGGGCTGTTGATGATTATTGCGTGGTACAGGTGCCGGGCCTGCGGCCGCAGCCGGCATGCCCGGGAGTGTTGCAAACGCCAACACCACGAGCGCAATACAATAACGAAAACGGTGCATGATCGTCCTTCCTGATAGAATAAATCCGTTATTTTACCTTGACACACTGGTGGCAACGTACTCCGACCACTCCATGTGAATCAGACATTTTTATTCTCAGAATGTCGGCGATTGCATGCGGAATGTTGACTGTTGCGAAAAATCTGTGGCATCCGAACAGTTCATCCCCCCTGAAAAAAATCGACGTAAGTTAATTTATATAAGAGGTTACAGCGCGACCGGCCAGCGAAGAATATTTTTCAGCTCCCCCAGCTTTCCTTGTGCGAAATACTCATTTGTGACTCAACCGGGGAAACAAGAAAACCTCTGCCGGACCGCAGCACCGGCCATAGCCCGGCGGAGGAGCACTCAGCACGGTGGATTGATTCCGGACAAGAGCCGGCAGGCATGAGGCCGGTGATACTTTTGGACCGTACAATGCCCTTATGCAGCAGCACAATGCTGCCGCCCGGCCTATGAAATGAAATTTTTCAGAAAAAAGTGGAGGTTCTGAGGGAGAGTAAGCGATCAACTTTTGCGGTCAAATGCAGGCGGGGTTTGAATGTGGTACAACACTTCTTCCCCTCTGTTGATCAGATCACCGAGAGTGAGGTTGGCAAGGGCACGGTCGATCGCGTCCTGAATCAATTGCCAGACGTAGCGCGCAGAGCAATCGACCGTGTTGGTGCAGGAATCTTCAATGCCGGAATGGGAGGCACAGAAATCATCGCCGAAAAGCTGGCCACCGAGATCATTGAGCACCTCGCTGATGATGATCTTGTCAGCGGGCCGGGAAAGAAAATATCCACCGGCCTGCCCGCGACTGCTGTTGATAAACCCGGAAATGCGCAGGATGCGGCAGAGCTTGGCAACATTATGCTGCGAAAGCCCTTCCGCTTTGCTGATTTCCGGGATTGTCAGGCCATCCGGTTTTTCGCTGCTGGCGATGCGGATAAGAATCCTCAGGCCATATTCTTCCTGTGCACTGATTTTCATCGTACTGTTCTACCTGCCGAAACGGGGGATTTTTGAGCCGCACATGCGTGCGTGCACGATCTTTGCGTAATCTTCAGGCGGAATCGATGGCCCCTCTGCAGAGCAGAATTTATCAAACACCTGAGTGAGGATAGCAGCGATGTCTTCCGCACTGCGGCCCTCGATATCATGGCGGTGCATCATGTACAGGACTTCGCCGTTTTTCAGCAATGCCATGGAGGGGGAAGAAGGTGGAAAGTCTTTCAGGTAAACCTGGCGGACCTGCTCGACGGCAGGGCGTTCCTGGCCGGCAAAGACCGTAACGAAACGATCGGGGATGGTTTTATGCTGCAGCGCAAGCGTCGCTCCGGGACGCGCACTGCCTCCGGCACAACCACAGACCGAGTTGATAAAAACGAAGATGGTCTGGTCGTTTTTCACGCCGAGAGCAGCATCAACATCCTCCGGCGTCAGAAGTTCATCAAAACCAACAGCCACGAGTTCGTCGCGCATCGGCTGCACTGCTTCCGGGTCGTACATCGGGAAATAGGAAATCTGAAAATCACTCATCGCATCTCTCTCTTTATGGGTTCAGCCCGTCGTGCAGACAGGCGGGGTTTGCGTTTTTTCTGCTGTAAATTTCACAGAAAGCCAAGCTCTAATTTAGCTGCTTCGCTCATCATGTCCGGTGTCCAGGTCGGCTCCCAAACCAGTCCCACAGTCGCCGAATTCACCTCATCCAGAGCAGCAACAACTGCCTCCACCTGGCCGGGCAGTGAGCCGGCAACAGGGCAGGCCGGCGAGGTCAGGGTCATGCGGATCTCGACATTGTTTTTTTCGTCGATGTGAATATCATAAATCAACCCAAGCTCGTAGATATTGACCGGAATTTCCGGGTCGT